>JAFOKO010000009.1 GCA_017419715.1 Oscillospiraceae bacterium
CGCTTTGCGATCTGGCCGACCATGCGCTCGCCGGTCTTGGAAAATGCCACCACAGACGGGGTGGTGCGGCTGCCTTCTGCGTTGGCAATGACGACGGACTCGCCGCCCTCCATAACTGCCACGCAGGAATTGGTGGTGCCAAGGTCAATACCGATAATCTTACTCATTGTAGTTTCCTCCTATATTCAGTGTATGGTTTAATATGTTGATATGGCGCACGCTGTGCGCCGCTACGGGGTTCAGCGTTCAGGGCTTAGAGCGTCATTCTGAGCGAAGCGAAGAATCCGCATCCCCGTCTCCTATTGCTTATTGCCTAATTTGCCACCTGCACGACGGCGTGACGGATCACTTTGTCGCCGATGCGGAAGCCCTTCTGGAAGACCTGGGCGATGACATTCTCGCCGAGCTCTTCATTTTCAACATGCATCACGGCGTTGTGGGCGTTGGGGTCGAAGGCGTCACCATTCTCGCCGAACTCCTCGACACCGAGGCCGGTCATGGTTTTTTTCAGCTCCGCCATGATCAGCTCTACGCCCTTTTTATAGGCCTCGTCGCTGGTCTCATTGGCAAGGGCGCGCTCAAGATTGTCGTAGACAGGCAGGAACTTGCTCACGGTGTCGGCCTTCGCGTCGGCGTAGCGGGCGTCCTTTTCCTTGATGCTGCGCTTGCGGAAGTTGTCGTACTCCGCCGCCAGACGCAAATACTTGTCATGCTCAGCCGCCAGCGCCTTTTGCGCTTGTTCCAGCTCCGTCTGCTGGGAGACTTCCGCAGCGGGAGCTTCTTCCTTCGGGGTCTCTTCTGCCGGAGCTTCTGCCTCAGGCGCTGCAGTTTCCTCGACGGGAGTTTCCATTTCTTTATCCTTCTTCGACATGTCTATCATTCCTTTGCGATATTATGGACCGTTTTTCAAATGGCAATTTGAAAAACACCGAAACTTGTCACTTGTTACTTGCGTCCGTTCCGTCCGTGAGCGCCGGCTGTGTGGCCGCGCCGCCCTTCTGGAACATCTTGCCCAGGTTTTCGGCAAAATACCCCAGCTTTGCGGTGATCTTTGCGTAATCCATTCGGGTCGGGCCAACGACGCCGATGGTGCCCTGCATGCCCTCGCCAATGTCGAAGCGCATCATGACGACGGAGGTGTCTTTCAGCTCCTTGGCCACATTCTCCGGGCCAACCAGGAACTGCACCGGGCCGTCCTTGGGCAGAACGGCGGGCAGATTGGAGATCATATCTTCGTCCAGGGTCTCAAAGACCTCCTGGGCTTTTTCCGCCGCGTCCTTGTATTCGGGCTGGCCCAGCAGGCGCATCTGCCCAGTCAAGTGCACATCTCCGTGTTGCTGCCGGAGACATTCCAGCGTGAAATCGATCACCAGCGGAACCAGGGCGCTGGCCGCACCGGCGGTCCGGGTGATTTTCTCCAGCAGCTCCGCGTTGATCTGCTCAGCGGTCAAATCGGTCATGCTGGCGTTCAATACAGCGGCCAGCAGCTTTAAATCTGCCTCGGTCACAGCGACCGGAAGCTTGATCAGCTTGTTTCTCACCTGATCGTCGGAGAGCATCAGCACCAGAATGATGCTGCCTGGCCCCGCCATGATCAGATCGAAGTGCTTGGTCACGGCCTCGTTGCGGCGGGTGGCCACGGTGTAAGCGGGCAGATCGGTCATCTTGGACACCAGCTTGCCCACCTGAGACATCATCTTGTCAAATTCCTGGCTCTTGAGCTCCAGGGCTTCGTTCAGGCTCTTGGTCTCGTCCAGGCTCAGTCGGTAGTCCTGCATGAGCTCGTCGATGTAGAGCCGGTAACCGGCGGGAGAGGGGATGCGTCCGGCGGAGGTGTGGGGCTGCTCCAGCAGACCCATCTGCGTCAAATCCGCCATTTCGTTGCGGATCGTGGCGGAGGAATAACACACATCGGGCAGGGCCGCGATGGCCTTGGAGCCCACGGGCTCCGCCGTGGAGACATAGATGTCCACAATGGCGCGCAAGATCTGTTTTTGCCGATCCGTCAATTCCATCGGGACGCCTCCTTCTTTTAGAAATCAGAGTATTGTAGGGACGGCACTCTGCCGTCCGCAAACCCTGGCACTCCGCTTCGACAAGTGCTTAGCACTCCTTGGCTCTGAGTGCTAATATACACCTACTTTTGCAAAATGTCAAGAGGCTTTTCGGAAATTCACGATTAATTCATGAGTTTTCTTCCCGGTTGATTTTTCCCGACAGATACATTATAATACTTGCTGAACTGGAAAACATTTTGCATGATGAAGGAGCATGATTATGGCAAAGACCTTAGTTCTGGCCGAAAAGCCCTCGGTTGGAAAGGAGCTGGCCCGGGTGCTGGGCTGCAAGCGTGGCGCGGAGGGCTATATGGAGGGCGAACGCTATATCGTAACCTGGGCCCTGGGCCATCTGGTGACCCTGGCCGACCCGGATGTCTACGATAAAAAGCTGGAAAAATGGAATATGGACGATCTGCCCATGCTGCCGGAAAAAATGAAGCTGGTGGTGATCCCGGAGACCTCCCGCCAGTTTAAGGTGGTTGCGGCCCTGATGAAGCGCGGCGATGTGTCCGATCTGGTCATTGCAACCGACGCGGGCCGGGAGGGTGAGCTGGTGGCCCGGTGGATCATGGTCAAGGCCGGGTGGAACAAGCCCGCCAAGCGCCTGTGGATCTCCTCCCAGACCGACAAGGCCATCCGGGAGGGCTTCGCGAATTTGAAGCCTGCCAGAGACTACGACAACCTGTTCAAGTCTGCCCAGGCTCGCTCCGAGGCGGACTGGCTGGTGGGCCTCAACGTGACCAGGGCCCTCACCTGCAAGCACAACGCCCAGCTCTCCGCAGGCCGGGTCCAGACCCCCACCCTGGCCCTGGTGGTGGAGCGGGAAAACGAGATCCGCCGCTTCGTCCCCAAGGACTTCTACGGCCTCTGTGCCGAGCTGGAGGGCTTCCGGGCCAGCTGGCGGGACGACAAGGGCAACGGCCGTTCCTTCGACAAGGAAAAGCTGGAAGCCCTGCTCCGGCAGTGCGAGGGCAAGGAGGCCGTCATCACGCAGATCTCCAAGATGAAAAAGATGACCCCGCCGCCCGCGGCCTATGATTTGACCGAGCTGCAGCGGGACGCGAACAAGAAGTACGCCTACTCCGCCAAGGAGACCTTGAACCTGATGCAGAGCCTCTATGAGCGGCACAAGGCCCTCACCTACCCCCGCACTGACAGCCGCTACATCTCCGACGATGTGGTGCCCACCCTGCCGGACCGTCTCCGGGCCGTGGCCCAGGGAGAGTATAAGGAATTGGCCTGGGCGGTACAGCGGAAGAAGCCCTTCCAGACCAGGTATCTGGTGAACAACGCCAAGGTCACGGACCACCACGCCATCATCCCAACCGAGGAGGCCGTCAGCCTCTACGATTTGACGGGGCCCGAGAAGAACATCTACGATTTGGTGGTGCGCCGCTTCCTGGCGGTGCTGCTGCCGCCCTATGAATATGAGCAGATCTCCCTGACCGTGCAGATCGGAGGCGAAAGCTTCACGGCTTCCGGCAAGCGGGTCCTGGACCAGGGCTGGAAGGCGGCCTATGACCGGAACTTCTCCGCCCTGGAGGACGAAGACGAGACGGAGGAAGAGGATCAGCGCCTGCCGGAGCTGCAAAAGGGCCAGCATCTCAAGCTTCGCAAGCTCCGCCTCACCAATGGCAAGACCTCTCCCCCGGCCCGCTACACGGAGGCGACGCTTTTGACCGCGATGGAGCATCCCCAGGGCCAGGTCTCGGACAAGAATCTGCAAAAGATCTTGCAGGAGACCTCCGGCCTCGGCACCCCCGCCACCCGGGCGGACATCATCGAAAAGCTCTTTTCCAGCTTCTATGTCGAGCGCCAGGGGAAGACCTTGGTCCCCACCTCCAAGGGCATTCAGCTTGTCGGCCTGGCCCCGGCGGAGCTCCGCAGCGCGGAGCTGACGGCCCGCTGGGAGGACCGGCTGGCCCGCATCGCCAAGGGCCAGGAGCGGGACACGGACTTCGTGGCCGAGATGCGCAAGTATGCCACCCAGCTTGTGAAGGATGTGAAGGCCAGCGAGGCCAGCTATTCCCACGACAACCAGACCCGCAAGCCCTGCCCGGAGTGCGGCAAGCTCTTGCTTCTGGTCAAGGACAAGCGCGGGGAGCTGCTTGTCTGCCCAGACCGCGAATGCGGCTTCCGCAAACGCACCACCCAGGTCACCAACGCCCGCTGCCCCAACTGCCACAAGAAGCTGGAGCTCTGGGGCGAGGGGGACAGGCAGACCTTCGCCTGTGCTTGTGGCTATCGGGAGAAGCTTTCCGACTTTGAGGCCCGCCGCAAGCACGACGGCGCGGGCAAGTCCGATGTGCGCCGCTATATGGCCCAGCAGGAGCAGAAATCCGACAGCAACCCCGCCATGGCGGACGCTCTGGCGAAATGGCTGGCGAATAAGAAGTGACGATAAGGCCTTCCCCCTTGGGGGAAGGTGTCAGCGGGCGTCTCACGCAAGCCCGCTGACGGATGAGGGGCATACTGATAATTACAAATGCAGGAGGACAATATGACGACCTTATATCTGGCTGCGGGCTGCTTTTGGGGCGCCCAGCATTTTCTGCAGCAGCTTCCCGGCGTGGAGGCGACCCGCGTGGGCTACGCCAACGGGCGCACCGAGAACCCCAGCTACGAGCAGGTGAAGCACGAGGGCACCGGCCACGCCGAGACTGTGGAGGTGGTCTATGACGAGACCGTCCTCTCCACCCCGGAGCTGCTGGAATGCTACTTCATGACCATCGACCCCACCTCCGTCAATAAACAGGGCGAGGACGAGGGCGAGCAGTACCGCACCGGCATTTATTACACCGACCCCGTCATGCTGCCTGTGATTCAGGCGGAGCTTTCCAAGCTGGAGGCGAAGCTCGGGCAGAAGACGGCCATTGAATGCAAGCCCCTGGAGCAGTTCTTCCCCGCCGAGGAATACCACCAGGACTATCTGGTCAAAAACCCCAACGGCTACTGCCACATCCCGCGCGACTTGATCCAAAAGGTCAAACAGAAGCTGCAGGGGGCGCATACATGAGCCCGAAGCTCTATCGAGCGCTCAAGCTGTTCCCGTTGTTTGCGAATTAAGAAAGGCTGGGCTATGAGCAGAAAAAAGAACGTTTTTCCGTACGCTTTGCTGGTCGTCCTGCTTGCGGTTATTTTCCTTGTGCTCGGTTGGCCGAGCGTCTATGCGCGGCGATGCAAAACCAGGATTTACGCAGATATGAACGAGGCCCTCGCTTCTGTAGAGCGCGCGAATATACAGCTTTTGTTTGCTGAGCAGGCGAATGGGAGCGTTGGCTATAGCGTCCGTGCCAGCGGGGTGATTTTCGAGCGTGAAAACGGAATCTGCTACGCGCTGACGGCCTGTCATGCGGTGCGTGAAAAATCGGCGCGCATTGTTGTGATGACGACCGGGACGCCGAGCTATGACGCATACAGACAAGCACAGGGCGCAGCGGGCCATGTATCGCTGCAAAGCTACTATGAATCGCTGCCGGAAGCAAAAATCGAATATCAAAGCGAACAATCTGATCTGGCGATTGTCTCGTTTCCCTGTGCGGAAGAGCTGGATGTGGCAGAGCTGGCCGAAGAACGCCCACAGAAGGGGGCGCGTATCGCGGTGGTGGGACACCCGGACGGGATAGACTTTTTCCGCAGCTTCGGGGAAATTACCTCCTCGGGAGAGCTGATGTTTGATGCGGGAGACGGCCGGCCCCCAAATCAGGTTTGGGAGCACAATGCCTATGAGAGCTATGGAAGCAGCGGCGGGGCCGTGTTTTCCGAACAGATGCGGCTGCTCGGCATCAACATCGGAGGCGGAACCGATTTCCTCGGCCGCTTCCGCTATGGAGTAATGATCCCATGCGATCGGATTCGGACATGTATCGCCGAATGGCGCAAGCAGGAAACGCGGAGTACATGAAAAATCGCAATGATACAGAAAAGGATAAAAACGATGACACTGTTAGAAACTTATGAAAAAAACGGAATAAGCCCCGCGGTGTACGCCTTTGGGGAAAAGGCCCTTGCGGATCTGAAGGATCGCTTTGACGCCATCGACCAAATGGCCGAGCTGAACCAGGGCAAGGTGATCCTGGCCATGCGGGAGGCCAGGGTGGACGCGGCCTGCTTCGCGGCCACCACCGGTTACGGCTATGACGATGTGGGCCGGGAGCGCTTGGAACAGGTCTACGCCCATATCTTTGGGACGGAGGCCGCTCTGGTGCGGCCTCAGATCACCTGTGGAACCCACGCGCTCACGGTGGCCCTGTCGGCCAATCTCCTGCCCGGCGACGAGCTGCTCTCTCCCGTCGGCGCGCCCTACGATACCCTGCAGGAGGTCATTGGCATCCGGCCCTCCCCCTGCTCGCTGGCCGAGTACGGCGTGTCCTATCGGCAGGCCGATCTGCTGCCGGACGGCAGCTTCGATTACGAGGCCATCCGGGCCGCCATCAATCCCAAGACCAAGCTGATCACCATCCAGCGCTCCAAGGGCTACGCCACGCGGCCCAGCTTCTCCGTGGCCCAGATCGGGGAGCTGATCGCCTTCTGCAAGGGCATCAAACCCGACGTGCTGGTGATGGTGGATAACTGCTACGGCGAGTTCGTGGAGGCCGTTGAGCCCTCCCAGGTCGGCGCGGATCTGTGCGTCGGCAGCCTCATCAAGAACCCCGGCGGCGGTCTGGCCCCCATCGGCGGCTATATCGTGGGAACGAAGGCCTGCGTGGAGCGCTGCGCCTATCGCCTCTCCGCCCCCGGCCTGGGCCAGGAGGTGGGCGCGAATTTGGGCATCCTGCCCAGCTTTTATCAGGGTCTCTTCCTCGCGCCGACTGTGGTGGCCGGGGCTGAAAAGGGCGCGATCTTCGCCGCCGCCCTCTATGAACGCCTGGGCTTCCGCGTCATCCCCGGCAGTGCCGAGGAACGGCACGACATCATCCAGGCCGTGGAGCTGGGCTCCGAGGCGGGCATGCGCGCCTTCTGCAAGGGCATCCAGGCCGCCGCTCCGGTGGACTCCTATGTGGAGCCCATCCCCTGGGCCATGCCGGGCTACGACAGCCAGGTCATCATGGCCGCCGGCGCCTTCGTGCAGGGCTCGTCCATCGAGCTCTCCGCCGACGGCCCGATCCGTCCGCCCTACGCCGTCTACTTCCAGGGGGGCCTCACCTGGTACCACGCCAAGCTGGGCATCTTGCGCTCCTTGCAGGAGATGGTCACGAATGGCCTTGCGGCATTGGAGGACCAATGATCGCCGCGCCTGCACTTGCCCGAGAGGCGATTTCGCGTCTGCAGGCGGCGGGCTTCCCCGCCTATCTGGTGGGCGGCTGTGTGCGGGATACCCTGCTGGGTCGGACGCCCGGCGACTGGGATATTACGACAGCCGCCCGGCCGGAGCAGGTGGAGGCGGTCTTTGCCGGGGCGCGGGTCATTGAGACGGGCCGCAAGCACGGCACCGTCACCGTCCTGCTGGAGGGCTTGCCCCTGGAGATCACGACCTTCCGCACCGAATCGGGCTACAGCGACCACCGCCACCCCGACGCCGTGGCCTTCACGCCCTCCTTGCGGGAGGACCTGGCCCGACGGGACTTCACGATCAACGCGATGGCGTGGAGTCCGGAGGCGGGCTTGACGGACCCCTTCGGCGGGCAGGAAGACCTGGAGAAAAAGCTGATCCGCTGTGTGGGTGACCCGATGCAGCGCTTCCAGGAGGACGCGCTCCGTATCCTCCGCGCCCTCCGCTTCTCGGCCCAGTTGGACTTTATGATCGACCCCGCCACCGCCGCCGCGGCCCTCACCTTGCGTCACAGCCTTGCGCTGGTAAGCCGGGAACGCATCGCCGTGGAGTTGACCAAGCTGCTCTGCGGCCCCGCTGCACGGCGGATCTTGGTCGAATTTTGGGAGATTTTGGCGGTTCCCTTGCCGGAGTTGGCGCCCATGGCGGGCCTGGACCAGCGGAGCAAGTATCACTGCTATGATGTGCTCGAGCACAGCGCCGCGGCTGTGGAGGCAGCGCCGCCGGAACCGCTGCTCCGCTGGGCAGCTCTGCTCCACGATGTGGGCAAGCCGGGCTGTTTCACCTTGGACGAGGCGGGCCAGGGCCATTTCTACGGCCATCCCAAGCGCGGCGCGCCGATGGCCCGGGAGATCATGACCCGCCTTCGCTTCGACAAGGGCACAGTTCAGCGTGTGGCGACCCTGGTGGAGCTGCACGACTACCCGATCGACCCGCCGGTGGAAGGGCAGAATGCAGAATGCAAACCACAAAATGCAGATGCGATACGGCGTGCGGAGGAGCGGGCGGTTCGCAAGCTGATCGGCAGACTGGGGGAGGAGGACTTCTTCCGGCTGCTGGCGCTGAAACGGGCGGATTCTCTGGCACACCACCCGGACTGCCGTGGCCGGGTTGCGGTCTGTGCGCGCATTGCGGCGCTGGCCCGGGAGATTCTGGCCCAGCCGCCCTGTTTCACGGTCAAGGATCTGGCAATCGATGGAAACGATTTGATTTCGCTGGGCTATGCCAGAGGCCCCGAAATCGGAAAAACCCTCAACGCGCTCCTGGAGGGGGTACTCTCCGGGGCGCTTCCGAACGAGCGGGAAAGCCTGCTCGCGGAAGCGGAAAAACGCAAGCAGTGTTAAGGCTTTTGCGGAAGCTGCTTGCTGTGTTTTATGGAAACCACTTTGCCAATGGATTGCCCCCGTCGCCACAAAGCGACGGGGTTTTCCCATCCTGTGGAAAACCAACAAACTTTTTACAGGATTCCCCTTTCTTCGACGAGTTTTTCCCTGTGGAAATCTGAAAGGCTGTGGATAAGTAGGTGGAAAATGTGGACAACCAAGGGGATGATCCCCAACTGCAAACTGTTATTTTGGGGGATTATGTCTACCAATAACTACCCCTTGTGGTTATAGGGAAAGAGTGTCGAACTGTAACTTCTCCGTAAAAATGCCGAAAGGGGGATTTTTTTGATCTCCCAATTTCTCTTTTGCTCTGGAAATTTCAGAAGGCGTCTGTTATAATATAAGCCCTTAATTCTATGATTCTCCTTGTGAGGTTCTGATATGCTCGAATTACTTGCGCCCGCCGGCTCTATGGACGCCCTTCGTGCGGCGGTCCAGAGCGGGGCAAACGCCGTCTATCTGGGCTCCGGTCCGTTTAACGCCCGACAGAACGCTAAGAATTTCACCTTGGATGAGCTGCCGGACGCGGTGCGTTATTGCCATGTCCGTGGCGTCCAGGTGCATTTAACTCTGAATACTCTGGTAACCGACCGGGAGCTGGAACAGGCTGCCCAGACCATTGTTGCCGCTGTTCGCGCCGGGGTGGATGCCTTTATTGTCCAGGATCTTGGCCTGGTCTCTTTGTTGCGCCAGATGGCGCCGGATGTCCCCATTCACGCTTCTACCCAAATGTCGATCCACTCTCTGGACGGGGTCCTGCAGGCCGCGGCGATGGGCCTGAGCCGGGTGGTCCTGGCCCGAGAGCTGAGTCGGGGAGAGATCGCCTATATCTGCCGCAACAGCCCCATCGAGATCGAGGTCTTCGTGCATGGGGCGCTTTGTATGTGCTATTCCGGCCAGTGCTATTTTTCCGCTGTCGTGGGAAGCAGGTCCGGCAATCGGGGCCAATGCGCCCAGCCCTGCCGCCTGCCCTACGGCTATGGCCGCTTTGAGGAAAAATACCCCCTTAGCCTGAAGGACAACTGCCTCATTTCGTGGATGAAGGAGTTGTCCCAGTTTGGTGTGGCCTCGGTGAAGATCGAGGGCCGGATGAAGCGGCCGGAGTATGTGGCCGTGGCGACCCGCCTCTACCGGGCGGCCATCGACGGGCAGAAGGTTTCAGCGGAAGAAATGCGGGAGCTGCGGGAGGTCTTCTCCAGGCAGGGTTTCACGCAAGGCTACTACGAGGGCCGGACCGGCCCGGAAATGTTTGGCACCCGCCAGAAAGAGCGGGATAATCAGGAGCTGCTGCAAAAGGCTCGCCTCAGCTATGAAAACACGGAAGCGGCCCTGGTCCCGGTCCGCTTCTACGCCGTGATCAACGCCCGGCAGAACGCCATGCTGGCTGTGGAAGACGAGCTGGGCAATCTCTGCAAGACCGAGGGCCCCGTTCCGGAGCTGGCAGTTTCCAGAGCGCTCACGCCCCATGCCCTGGCGGACCGTTTGGCGAAAACCGGCGGCACGCCCTATCGCTGCGTCCAGACAAAGTGCGTGGTGGAGCCGGGGTTGACCCTTTCTGCGGCGGCCATCAACGCCATGCGGCGGGAGCTGCTGTCGCACTTGACCGCCTTGCGCGGCCGCAAGGTGGAGCGGGAGCTGAATTCCTTTTCTGCAGTCAAGCCGTTTTTTGGCGTTACCCGTCCGCCACGATGGACGGTGGGCGTTCTGCAGGCGGAGCAGCTCACCTCAAAGCTGCTGAGCTCCAAGCCCACGCGCCTGTATGTGCCGCTTTCCGTGTTCAAGAAGGACAGCAGCTGGATTACACGCATCCCGGTCCAGACAGAGCTGGCTGTGGTCCTGCCCCGCGTGATCGTGGACGAAGAAGTCGACGCGGTTTTGAAAACGCTGGACGCGGTGCGTGCATTGGGCGTCCGTCTGGCCCTCTGCGGCAATCTGGGCCATATCTCCCTGGCCCGCTCCCGGGGCTTTGCGGTCTGCGGGGACTTCGGCCTTAACCTGTTCAACTCCCGGGCAATGCATATGGCGCGGGGGCTGGGGCTGGAGAGCGCCACGGCCAGCTTCGAGTTGACCATTCCCCGAATCCGGGATCTGTCCAAGCCGCTGCCCACGGAGATGCTGGTCTATGGCCGCCTGCCCTTGATGCTCACCGAGAATTGCCTCATCAAAAACCGCACGGGCCGCTGTGCCTGCGAGAGCGGCCCAATGAAGCTGGTGGATCGTAAGGGCGAAGAGTTCCGGGTCCTGCCCGACCAGGACTGCTGCCGTAGCGTTGTCTACAACGGCAAGAAGTTGTATCTGCTGGACAAGCTGCCGGAGCTGCGCAAGCTGGGCCTTTGGGCGCTGCGCGTCCAGTTTACCACGGAAAACCCCATGGAGGTGGACACCGTGATCTCCGCCCTGCGAGGCGGGGCGGTGTTCGACCCTGGCGCATGCACAAGGGGTTTATACTACAGGGGAGTTGAATGAGAATGATGGAATTGATTCTTGGCTCCCAGTCGCCCCGGCGGCGGGAGCTGCTGGAGCGAATGGGCTTGCAGTTTCGGGTGCTCAGCGCTGAGATCGACGAAACAAACTATAAAACCGACGATCCGGAGACCACGGTTCGCCGCATCTGTGAGGCAAAGGCTACCGCGGTGGAACGGATCCTTCGCTCCGCTGAAAATGACTGCCTGCAGGACACCCTGATCCTCAGCTCGGATACCATCGTGGTGCTCGACGGAACGATCATGGGCAAGCCCCGGGACGAAGCCGAGGCCTGTGCGATGCTCGCGGCCCTCTCCGGCCGGGAGCATGCGGTCTATACGGCGTTCTGCCTGCTGCCCATCCAACATGCGGCACGCAGCGTGCAGAAGGCGATGTGTCACTGTGAAAAAACCTATGTGAAATTCCGAACGCTTTCGCCGGAGGAGATCGAAGCTTATGTGTCCACGGGCGAGCCTATGGATAAGGCCGGCGCCTATGGGATCCAGAACCTGGGCGCAATGCTGGTGGAATCCATCCGAGGCGACTATTTTACCGTTATGGGGCTGCCGGTCTGCCAGCTGGCCCTGGCCTTAAAGGCGTTTGGGATCGATCCGCTTCGAAAGCAGGAGAAAGCGCAATGAGAAAACAAATATCTGCCAAAACCAAGTGGCTGATCGTGATCGCAATTCTGCTGGCCGCGTTTGTGACGGTCACGGCGGCCACAAAAACCGGCGGCTGGGGGGAACAGCTGGTGCAGACGGTCTTGACCCCCTTCCGCTCTTCCGCCAGCGCGCTGGTGCGCCAGGTGGAGCGATATTATGATTACATCTTCAAATACGAATCTCTGCAGGCGGAGAATCAAACGCTGAAGGCACAGATCATCTCTATGGAGGAAGGCGTCCGGAGCGCGGACTCTCTCCAGCGCGAGAACGAGCGCCTGCACCAGTTGCTGGGCCTGGCAACGGAGCATGAGGACTATCATTTTGCCACGGCCTATATCATCTCCTGGGAAGACAGCAGCTGGAAGTCCGCCTTTACCATCGGCAAGGGAACCAACTCCGGCATCCATGAGGGTCTGGTGGCCGTCACGGAATACGGGCAGGTGGTGGGCCTGGTCACGGCGGCCGGATCAAACTGGGCCACCATCACCACCGTCCTGGATTCCGCGCTGGACATCTCCGCCACGGTGGCCTCCACGGGCTACAACGGTGTGGTGGAGGGGGCTCTTGCCACGGGCTCCGAGGGCCTGCTTCGGATGAACTATCTGCCTACGGACTCCGTCTTGCGCAACAACGACCAGGTCTTGACCACGGGCTCCACAGTCTATCCGCGTGGGCTGATCATCGGCTATGTTACCGACGCCAACTTCGACCAGACCGGCGTGGCCAAATACGCCCTGCTCAAGCCGGCTGCCGATCTGGACGACCTTGAGCAGGTCTTTGTCATTACAGATTTCAACAACTCGTAAATGCAAGAAAACCGGAAAGGAGGGGCTGAACCGTGCTGAAATACTTTTACCTCACGAAGCGTCAATGGCTGGGCATTTTGAAGTGGTCCCTCTATGGCCTGTTGACGCTTCTGGTGTTGCTTTTGCAGACGGTGGTGCTCTCCCCACTGTCGATTTTTGGCGCGAAGCTTGCGCCGCTGCCGATTTTGATCGTTTGCGTCTGCATCCGGGAGGGCCCGGAAAAGGGCGGGGTCTACGCGATCCTGGCCACGCTGTTCTGGTGCCTGTCCGGGGCGGACTTCGGCAACCTTTCCGTGGCGGTGATCCCTGTTGGGGCCATGCTTTCTGCAGTGCTCTGCCAGGTTTACTTGACCAAGCGCCTGCTTCCGACGAGCCTTTGCTGCCTGGGGGTGAGCTGGATCAACGCCTCGGCGATTTTTGTGTTTAAGCTCATTTTGCCGCCCTCGCTGGCAGCCGACAACTACTGGCGGGTCCTGCTGCCCGGCGTGCTCCTGTCTATGCTGTTTATGCCCATTCATTATGCGCTGGTGAAGCTCATCGGCAGAATCGGGGTGCGAGATGCGTTATAGTTTTAAGCTTCGCCTGGGGCTGCTGCTCACGGTGTTCGGCATGCTGATGGCGGCCTACGCCTACCGGCTGATCCAGCTCCAGGTGGTAAACCCCAGAACAAGCTCCGCCACCACCGGTACTTATACCTATGACACCAGAGTGACGGCCGCCCGCGGGGAGATTCTGGACCGCAACGGCAATGTCCTTGTGACCAACCGGGCCAGCTATGACCTGATCATTACCGGCTACGCCCTGTTTAACTCCGAATCCCCGAACGAGAGCTTGCGCCAGCTGGCCCGGCTGTGCCGGGAGCGCGGCATTACTTATACAGATCACCTACCCGTGACCCGGGTGAAGCCCTATGAATACGAGACGGCGAATTATTCCAGCACCTGGAACAGCTATTTCCGCGATTTTTTGCGTCAGAATGACTGGGATGCAGATGTCTCCGCCGCTCAGCTCATCAAGCTCATGCGAAGCCGCTTCCGCATCCCCAACGATTGGTCCGATGAGGATGTGCGGGATGTGTTGGGCTTGCGCTATGAGCTGGATCTGCGCAACTATTCTTCCCTGCCCACCTACACCCTGCTGTCCGATGTGGACGCCACCCAGCTGGCAGAGCTGATGGAGCTCAATATCCCCGGCATGCAGGTCCTGGCCAGCACGGTCCGGGAGTACAACACCACTTGCGCCGCCCATATCTTAGGACGGACGGCGGCTATGAGCCCGGAGGAGTGGGAAATCTACAAGGAAAAGGGCTACGCCATGGACGCCTTCGTGGGCAAGGAGGGACTGGAAAAGGCCTTTGAAGAGGAACTGCACGGCACCGACGGCGTTCTGCGTACAACGGTAGACCGGGAGGGCAACATCATTGCCCAGTACTATGCCGTAGAGCCCAAGGCCGGCGCAAATGTGGAGACCACCATTGATGTCAACTACCAGCGCGTTGCCGAGGATGCCCTCGAACACTACATCCTGGATCTGCGGGAAAACGGCGTGGGCGCCAAGCACGAGGGCCAGGACGCCGAAGGCGGCGCGGTGGTGATGCTGGAGGTGAAAACCGGCGCCGTGCTGGCCTCGGCCTCCTATCCCACCTTCAATATCTCTACCTTCTCTCAGGACTACAACAAGCTTCTGCAGGAGAAGTATTCGCCCATGTTCAACCGGGCATTGATGCAGGCCTATCCCCCCGGCTCCACCTACAAAATGGTCACAGCCATCGCGGCGCTGGACAACAACATCATCACCCGGAACTTTACCGTGGAGGACGAGGGCATCTATACCCGGTTTGAAGAGCAAGGCTATGCGCCACAGTGCTATCTCTGGACCTCCAGCAAGCAGACGCACGGCATCATCAACTGTGCCGAGGCCCTGGCGGTGTCCTGTAACTACTTCTTCTATGAGGTGGGCTGGCGCACGGGCGAAGAGCTGATGGACCAGACAGCCAAGGCCCTGGGCCTCGGGGAGCCCACCGGCGTCGAGTTGCCGGAGACCACGGGCTGGCGGGCCAACGAGGAGACGAAAAGGGAACTGTATTCCGACCCTGGCCTGCAGGTGTTCACCTATGGCGACCTCATCGCAATGGCCATCGGTCAATCGGAAAACCGCTTCTCTCCCCTGCAGTTGGCGGTCTATACCGCTGCTGTTGCCAATCGTGGCACGCGCTATAAGGCCACCTTCCTCAACCGGATCATCTCTGCGGACTATCAGGAGTTGCGCTATGAGATGAAGCCCACGGTGGCGTCTCAGCTGAACGCAACGAATGAATCCTGGAATGTCTGCGAAGAAGGCATGCGCATGGCAGTGAGCGACCCCAGCGGTACGGCAAACAAGGTCTTCGGGGACTATCCCATTGCTGTCTGCGCCAAAACCGGTACCGCCCAGCACGGCGCGGACGGTTCCGATAACGCTTCCTTTGTCTGCTATGCGCCGGCGGACGATCCTCAGATCGCCATTGCCATCTATGTGGAAAAGGGCGCACAGGGCGGTGCGCTGGGAGAGATCGCCAAGGCCATCTTCGACGCCTACTTTGCAAACGAGGGCGGCAACGATACCGTTCTCCCGGAGAATTCCATGAACTGAAGCACAAAGATTTACCGTTCGATGCAATTGAAGGACATGGTTAAAAACAAACGCATGTTGCGCCATTCGCACCGGGCAATCGGCAGTAGGCAATCGGCAATAGGGGACGCGGGGTGCACCTGCCTGTAGGGACGGCTCTCAGCCGTCCGCCTGCTCCGCACCTACGGGGGGCGGCGTCTTCGACGCCCCGAGCGCCCCGACAATGTAGGGGGCGGCGTCCCCGACGCCCCGCGCGTATCAATGCCGTAGGAAAATAAAGGAACGAACCCATTTCCCGAATCGCACGCACCCCGTAGGGGCGGCACCCTGCCGTCCGCAAGCCGCACCGCACTTCCGGTAGCGGCGCACAATGTGCGCCACGGGAGACAGTGCGAAGCCGCAACGCCCCTCATCCGCCCCGGTGTGCGCACTGGGCCACCTTCCCCCGAGGTGGAAGGCAAGGAGACGGGGAACGGATTCTTCGCTTCGCTCAGAATGACAGACGGGGGAATGCATTCCATGGCGCACACTGTGCACCGCTACCGAACTCTGCACCGCACCCTCTGTAGGGGTGGCCATTGGCCACCCGCACCCCGCGCCGCACCCCGCGTCTCCTATTGCCTATTCAACGATTGCCTACCCCCGCGTCCCCTGGTGACTTGTTCGACACACTGTTTGATTGGGTGAATGAAAGGGCAGCGTTGGATTCTGATTAACTTGATTTTCAAGCAAATCAGGATGGATTGACTCTCGCCATGAAAGACGGAAGCGTGTTTTTTGGCGGTCTGCCAAAAAACATAGAGAAAACGGCCGCTCCCGAACAAAGGAGCGGCCGTTGGAATATCAAATTACTGGGCCTTCTTGGCGTTGTTGGCAGCCTTCTTGGCGGTCTCGACCAGACTTCCGAAGGCCGTGGGATCGGCAATTGCCAGCTCGGACAGAGCCTTGCGGTTCATCTCGATGCCAGCCTGCTTCAGGCCGTACATGAACCAGCTGTAGTTCATGCCGTAGGGCTTGACAGCAGCGGAGATACGGGTGATCCACAGACGGCGGAAATCACGCTTCTTCAGCTTGCGGCCAACATAGGCGTAGGTGCCGGACTTCTTGACGGCCTGCTTGGCCATCTTGAAGTGGGTGGACTTGCTGCCCCAGTAGGACTTGGCAAGCTTCAGGACCTTATTTCTTCTTTTGCGCGTCATCATTGCGCCTTTCACTCGTGCCATTTGTATATCCTCCTAATCTCTTACTTGTAAGGAATCATCTTTTTGATGGCTTCCTGGTTGGTGACATCAGCGTAAGTGGTTGTGCGAAGACGACGGGTACGCTTGGTGTCTTTCTTGGTGAGGATATGGCTCTTGAAGGCGTGTGCACGCTTAACCTTACCGGTCTTGGTGAGGTTGAATCTCTTCTTGGCACCGCTGTGGGTCTTCAGTTTCGGCATTGTTGATTCTCCTTTACTTGTTGTTGATGCGCTTATTTCTTATTCTCGATCTTCGGGCTAAGGAACATAAACATGAACCGCCCCTCGAGCTTGGGGTTCTTTTCCATGTTGGCGACCTCGGCACAGCCCTCAGCGAATTGGATGAGCAGCTGTTCACCGATGTTGGTGTGAGCCATCTCACGGCCGCGGAAGCGAACGGAGACCTTGACCCGGTTGCCATCCTTCAGGAACTTGCAAGCGCTCTTCATCTTGGTGTTGAGGTCGTTGGTGTCGATGCCGGGAGACATGCGAATTTCTTTGATCTCTACAACGCGCTGGTTCTTACGGTTTTCCTTGTCCTTCTTCATCTGGTCAAAGCGGAATTTGCCGTAGTCCATGATCTTGCAGACGGGAGGATTGGCAGTAGGAGAGATCTTCACCAGATCCAGATCCTGCTCTGCAGCCAGTTCCAGGGCCGCTTCGCTGGACATGATCCCAAGCTGGGCCCCGTCGGCTCCGATCACGCGGAGCTCCTTGTCCTGAATTTCTTCGTTGAGCTGATGCGTCACTTTAGCGATGGAAAACACCTCCAATAAATACAACAAAAGCGGATGCCGACTGCACCCGCACCAACACCCGGAACGATCCCGGGAAGAACAGTGTGAACCTCTTAGCCACAGGCGGGAGGTGAGGCGGTGCAACCGACCTTCTTTGTTTTCGCCTTGCTATTATACAGGGTCAAGTTGACTTTGTCAAGGGGGAACTGCAAAAAATTTAGGAGACGCTCAGCAGCGTCTCCTAAATCAATGCGCCTGTATTTAGCGTAGGTCGCCGCCCAAATAGCGGGCGCGTTCTCCGCCGATGAATTTCGGACGGGTGCGGGCACAGACCAGGGAGGCCTCGCCGATGCGCTTGACGGAGATGCGCACCGGAACGGCCACATCCCGCAAATGCATGCCGATCAGCGTGTCGCCGATGTCCATGCCGGCGTGGGCGCGAATATGCTCCACGGCGACAGGATCAGCAAAGCGCTGGAAGCAGACAGTGGCAAAGGAGCCACCCCCGTGCTCCCACGGGCAGACATTCACCGGATCGTAGCCGTAGCGCTCCGCCGCCTCGCGTTCCAGGATCAGCGCCCGGTTCAAATGCTCACAGCACTGGGCTGCCAAATAGATGCCGTTTTCCTGCAGCACCGGGTATATTCCCTCAAAGACGGCCGCCGCGGCTTCTGGGCTGGAGCCCTTGCCGATCTGATTGCCCAGGATCTCGCTGGAGGAGCAGCCGATCACAAACAGCGCGCCGGGCTTTAGATGCGCTGCCGCGAGCAGCTCGCGTACAGCAGTTTCCGCCGCGTGGCGAATTTCTTCCATCTGCATAACTTTATCCCTCTTTCGATTGGAATTGTTTGAGTTGCGGCATTGTTATCAGCACGCGGTAGAGCATAACGCCAATCAGCGCGCCGCCAATGGCCTGGATCAGATTTGCCGGTACGCTTTCGACGGCAGCGAGCCCGTGGCCCAGCACTGTGCTCTCATACAGAAAATAACCGAGGACCATCCAAAACTCGCTCACAAAAGCGGCGAGCAAGTAGGCCAGCTTCGAGCGGTGCTTGAGCAGTGCAAAAAGCAAAGCCGCCATCAGCGCCATCAGTCCCTTGATGACTGCCGTGCCCGGCGCATAATACGCATAGCCCAGCAGCAGATCCGACAGCGCGGAGCCCAGCGCGCCGCTTGCAGCGCCATAGTATGGCCCCAGAAAAAACGCGCCCAAAAGCACCATGCAGTCGCCGAGGTTAAGGTATCCCTTGGTCGCGGGGATCGGAATGTTGATCACCATTGTGGCAACGCAAGTCAACGCTGCAAAAACCGCCGCCATCACAAGCCGCGGCGTTCTGTCCTTCTTCATGCAAATCACCTCCGCCGTATTATAGCACACTTCATTGGTTTTGCAAGAGAAAACTTGCCGATCAGCGATTTATTTTGAGAACTTGCTCCCTACAATCTGAAGGGACAAGCGTCGCCTGTCCGCCTGATTCCGCACCGCACCCCGCATGATTTGCCTCCGGCAAATGGCCTTCGTTCCGAGTGCCAAGATTGCCGGCGCTACAGGAGCGGTTGCACCCCAGGCATGGAAAAACGGGGGACCCGTCCCCTACGGATTGCCCGGAACATCAGATAGCGCATAGCGCACACAAAAAGGGGCTGTAAAAAAAGTCCCACAACGAAAATGAGAAGCCGCTCTTCACGACTTCTCATTTTTGTTATGGAAAAAATGGCCGCCCCCCTTTCGGAAGCAGCCAAATGGTGGTATAATGTAACTGCTATGAAACAAAA
>JAFOKO010000010.1 GCA_017419715.1 Oscillospiraceae bacterium
GGCAAAGAATCCAATTTACCTCTTGCATTGTTCATCCTCTTGTCTATTCCAATTTTTCTCCAACATTGTAGCCATATAAAAGAATCGTTAAATACGAAGCGAGCGTCGCTATGCCCTCGTCTATGTCTGGCCAGATGTTGTAAATAGTTATTTGATTTTTCTGTCCGTAAAATCGAATACATCTTCAATTTTCATATCAAATAACTGTGCAATATCGAAAGCCAACCAAATGGAAGGGTCACAGTGCTCTAATTCTACTGCACAGATCGTCTGGCGGGAAACACTGACTATTTGCCCCAGCTCCGTTTGTGTTAGCCCATTTTTCATGCGGAGTTTTCGGACTTTATTTCTCAAACTGATCTTCCTCCACGGATATATCGTGCGTTTTGGAACAGCGCAGGGATTTCAATATGTTACACTTTTCAATTACCAGATGAACAATTAACAATATTTCCTTTTGAATAGGCCAACCGATAGAATATAGGACAGGGCAAAAATAACAATGGTGCTGACAAAGCCAATAGCCATGCTCAAATCAAAATTATCTACAACAAATCCCATGATCGCATTGTTTGTCATTCTTGACCAGATGCCTAATACCACCAGCAGAATGATTAAAATGAACATAACTGCGAATCCGGCGTTTACACCAAGCCAATAATTGGACGGTAAGATAAAAGCAAGGAACAACAGAACCATGCAGAAAGAAGCGATTGAAAGGAAAAGATAGAATCCAAACTGATATGCAGGGAAGCAAAAATAGGAAATCGTGTTTACAACGAGAGCCACACACAAACCTATGATTGCCGCAATTCCTCCAAAGGCATAACGGCTGCTAACGATCTGTCTTTTGGAGATTGGTAATGCGACTGCATATTTGCCCCATTTCCACTGTTCATCAGAGTTTGCAAGGGTAATCAGCATAGAGGCGACTTCCAACGGAACGAGCAGAAAGCTAATGTAGATAGAACCGGCTCCCTCCAATATAATCATCAAGGCAGCGATAATAGCCAAATCCATGATAAGACGGGCAATCCCGTATTTTTTCTTTACTGTCAGAAAGTCTTTTGTCAGTAACCCTTTCATTGCATTTCCCCCTTTACATAGAACAACATGATTTCTTCAATCGTGGCAGGGCCAACGATAGCATTTGCATACTGTTTTTCCGCTTTGTTGCGGTCTTTCACCAGAACTTTGAATTGGTAATCTTCTTTGCGATAAGCAACAACTTCGGATTTATCCAGAGTGTCAAATACGGCAGCGCCGCAATTCAAAATGCCGTAGTTGTCAATCAGATTATCTTTTTCGTGCGTGAAAATCAAATTGCCTTTATGAATAAAAGTGATATAGTCCGCTACTTTTTCCAGATCGCTTGTGATATGGGATGACACCAAAACAGAGTGGCTTTCGTCCTGAACAAAGTCAATCAGCATATCCAAGACATCATCACGAATGATGGGGTCAAGCCCGCTGGTGGCTTCATCCAAAATCAACAGTTCCGCATTGTTAGATAACGCTACCGCAAAAGCCAGTTTCACTTTCATGCCTTTGGAGAAATCCTTGATCCTCTTATCCTTGGGCAATTCAAACTTATCAAGATACTGGCGGTAAAGCGGCCAGTCCCAGCCGGTGTAAATTCCAGACATAAATTTACCGATTTCCTCTGCCGTAAAAATATCAGGGAAATGGTTTTCATCAAAGACCACGCCGAGTTTATCTTTGATTTCAATTTCATCCGAAATGTGATCTTTGCCGAAAATGAGAATTTGGCCGCTGGTTTTCCGTGTTTCGTTCAGAATACAGTTAATCGTGGTGCTTTTTCCAGCGCCGTTTTCACCGATCAGTCCCATAATGACACCGCGAGGAAGGGCAAAGCTCACTTTGTCGAGGACAAAATCCCCATAGTCTTTTGTTAAGTCTTTTATTTCCAAAATGTTTTCGCTCATTATGTGTCCTCCTGATACATGAGTGTTAGTAAGCCAGTCAACTTATCGAGAGATATACCGCTTGTGCGGGCGATCTCGATTGCCTCCGCAAATTTTTCTTCTATCTTCTTCTGTTGTTCTTCAAGATAGAAGTCTTGGTTTTGTGCTGATACATAGCAGCCTTTTCCAGCCGTTGTTTCGATGAAGCCATCTTCTTGTAGGGTGGCATACGCCTTTTGGACTGTAAGAATACTGATGTGCAATGATTTTGCCAAAGAACGCACCGAGGGAATGGCTTCCCCGGCTTTCAGTTCGCCACTCATAATAGCCGCCTTGATCTGCGAAGAAATCTGCTCGTACAGAGGTCGGCTTGCTTTATTGCTTACGACTATCTCCAAATTCTCACCTTCGTTTCCAATCTAACCGTATTACTGTTACAAGTACAGTATAATACATACAAATACGGCTGTCAAGATAGCAAGAGTTTTTTGAGGTTGCGGGAAGAACTGCCATATTTCTCGACGGAACAGACATAAGAAAAAAGAGTGCCGGACGTAAAGGCATACAACCCCTACGCCCGGCATTATACATACATGAAATGAAACGACCTCGTTTCAAATTTTTAATCACTTATAAGGTCTTATCGGCCATGCTCGTGGTCTTTATCTTCCTGTTTTTCTTCCTCCATGCTCATGAGCCGATCCACATTGGCCTTTGCTGCCAGCAGCTCCCGCATTTCCTCACGGGAGCGGCGGTACTCGGCATAGGTTTTTTTCTTTTCCTCCAGCAGCTGAGCATATTCAGCTTGCAGTTCCCTAACTTTGGGCAGCTTCTTGACCCCCATATCGTCAAAGGTATTTTTGGCCGCCTGATGGAGCAGGATTTCTTCCTCGTGTTCCTGGCGAAATTTCTTGGAGTAACCAGCCTGCCGATAGGCCACATAGGTCTCGCGGGTCTTGGCATAGTTGATAATATGGGTTCGCAGGACGGCGATCTCCGCCATGCGTTTCTCCGCTGCCTTGATTTTTGCGGATAGCTCATTATGGTGGGCCGTGGCCGCCGCAGCCTTTTCTTCCAGCACCGCATACTCCAGCAGGTTATGCTCCGTGAGATAATTCACGGTCTGTGCCATCTGTTTCAGATTAAAGACCTTGGCCCACCGTACATACCCGGCACCTTTTCCGGCCTGGAGCTTTGCCTGAATGTCAACCAGCAGATTGACCTTCGGCGGATCTGCTTGCTTGACCGGCTTCTGACGGGGTGTATGCTCCTTTTGACCGGCGAGGACAGCCAGTAGGTCCTCCAGGGTGTAGCCATCGCCCAGGCTATCTAGGCGGGACACTTTGCCCCAGCCGGGGAGCTTCAAACGGTAGGATTTGCCGCGCTTGGATACGTCGCAGCCGGATTCCCGGAGAATCTTCAGTAGCTCGTCCAGGTCAGCAGGCTTTTTTGCCAGGGCGTTATCAATGGCAGCACGGAGCAATTCCCGATGGGAGGGCTTCGCCTGATCGCCCAGCCATTGGTCGTAACTTTTGCCGTGGGGCTTTGGGTTCTCGACAATGGACAGTCCGTTCTCAATGCAGATGGTGTCGCTCAATCGACGGACGGCTTTTGTGCTGCCCCAAAAGTTGCGGAATTTCCGGTCACAGTCCAGGTTGACCGAACTCCAAATGATATGATTATGGACATGGGCCTTGTCAATGTGGGTACAGACGATAAAGGCGTGTTTGCCCTTGGTGAACCGCTTGGCAAATTCCACGCCCAGCCGGTTGGCTTCCTCCGGGGTGATCTCCCCAGGACAGAAGGACTGGCGAACATGGTAGGCGATCACATCGTCCGCGCCACGGACCCGTCCGGTGGCGGCAATATACTGGCGCTTGGCCAGCATGAACTCGGCGTCGGCTACACGGCTATCGCACTCATAACCGGTGATAAGCCTGCCGTGGTCAGTCTTTTGCGGGTTGGCCACATAGTCGATAATCTTGCTGATGGCTCGGCTCTCAGTCCGGCCCTTGCCGATGTGCAGCGGCATGATGCGTGTGGTTGCCATGAAGTTTCCCTCCCTTCAAAAAATGGGCAGCCTCAGCTGCCCATCTCGTCACGGTATGAAATAATCTGTTTCTTTTTCTGTCTGACGCACCGCAGCGTTGTGGCAGCTCCGCCCCAATCATGGAGGACATACGCTACTACCACATCGGCGGATTCTACCATCCAGCGGTTCCTATGAGAAATAGCAAACCGGCGCGGGACAGTTTCCAACGGCGGATACACGGTGCTGTCGTAACCGGAAGTGTTTCTCCCGGTGTTTAGATAAGCCAAGACAAGTACCAGCTCGATCTGCGGATATTGTTTCTTCTGTTCTCGCAGAACAGACGCTGCCAAGCTGTCAAAGGCTCCATAGCCGCCCAGGTAAAAGGTGGTCGCGCCTTGCTCAATCAGTTTCTGCGTAACATCGTATAACCATTTCTCTATTTTCTCGCTCTGCGAAATTTGTGCATGACCGCAAAAGGTAACAGTCATAAAAACACCCCTGTTCCCATCATAGCGCAAATAACGCCATTAGTACAGTTACAGGGACTAATTTTCGCGCACCTGCCCATATAATACTTTTAGTACAAGGACAGGGACGGTGAGTGAGATTGAAGCTAAATCAGGCGGTCAGCAGACGCCTTTCAGAATTGCTGGAGGAGCGTAAAATGACGCAGTATCAGCTGTATATGAAAAGCGGCGTTCCCAAGTCCACCATAGGCAATATCATCAACTGTTCTTACGATTCCGTAAAGCTGCGAATCATCCATGAGATGTGCCAGGGGCTGGAAATTGGAATAGACACCTTTTTCGCTTCACCGCTTTTCAAGGAAGATAATCTGGAACCATAAGACCTCCGACGAGCTTCGCCGGAGGTCTTATGGTTGTTATTTTGGCTTTTCCTGTTTTGATCGAATTGCGGGGCGCTGCTTAACCTTTTTTTCATTCTTTACTCGTTCCAGCGTAAAAACCATATCGCTGGTACGCTCAAAAAACCCAACATCCTTTTTCCAACTCATTCCGCATTTACAATGCTGTAATCCGATAAATTGACATTTCATTTTCCGGCCGCATACAGGACACACCTTATTGCTTTTTCCCATTAAAACACTCCTTAGCCATAAACCAAATCCTGAATTGCATATTTCAAATCCTGCACCTTGCCCAGCAGCCAAAAGGCCAGCTTCGGCAGCCCAAAGGGGCTTATGAGAAACGCGATCACCAGCAGGATAAGGCCGTTCTGCGGGGAGTATGTTATCAGGACGGCCACGCCC
>JAFOKO010000085.1 GCA_017419715.1 Oscillospiraceae bacterium
CTCACGAAAGCCCGGTTACGGATGCGGGGTGTTGCGGTTTCGCACTGCTCCCCGTGGCGCACGATGTGCGCCGCTACCGGGTGCGGCGGGGGCGGACGGCAGGGTGCCGTCCCTACAGGTGCGGTGCGGGGCGGGGAACCCGTCCCCTATGGGTGCGGTGCATGCTGCGGGCGGCCAATGGCCGCCCCTACGAGCTGCGTGCGATACGGGAAACAGGTTCGTTCCAATTTTTTCTACGGCACCGATACGCTCGGGGCGTCGGGGACGCCGCCCCCTACAGTGGACGGGGAAGGCATTGACGGGCGCGGCGGAGGCTCGCTCGGGAGGACGGCTTATCCGACGACATCCATCGGGATCAGCTGCAAGCTGCCGCTGCCGATTTGGGATTTGTCCAGATAGTAACGCACCATGATCTGGGGACTATAACATTCAAAATAAAGTCGATCGCTTGTTGCCGCTGCAAGATCTGAATCCCCATCAAGCTCAATTTGATCCAGCACTTGATAGTCTCTGGACAGGATGTATATCATTCGGCTCTCGTCTAAATTGCTTAATGTATCCGCGTAAATATAGTCTTCATCGTAAGTTGCACAGGTGGCGCCCTCTACCGGCAGGCCACAGTATTTTGCGGTTTTGCTTTCCAGATCGTACTCCCAAAAGCCCGCTTCAAGTTTCTTGCCGTCGACTTCACTTTCCTCCGGCAGATAATAGTACAGGGTGGAATCTGTTGCGTAAAGGCCAGTGATGTATCCAATGTCTCGTTTTTTTACCGCTCCGCTTGCCAGGTCCAGTTCGGTCATCGTCGGATCCGCTTCCAGTCCCCAGCCGTACACCTTATCTTTGTAAAACCGTCTGGTATCCAGCGGAAGCTTTTCTGTTTGCAGATACTCGGCCAGCGGCTCCGTTTGCGAATCATCCGCCAAATCTACGGCTATCAGATAATCCGGCAAATTTTCAGCGCCCTCTAAACCATCGTTTGCAGTCCGAAGCAAAAATCTTCCGTGATGGAATGCGCCCTCGTACCCGCCCCGTTGTTTAAGGTCTACCGTTGCCACGATCTGATGATCCGTCCCATCCAGGTTCCTCTTGACCACATGGAAACAGTCCAGCGCATCGTTTATTGTATAGAGTGCTCCATCGTAATAGCCGAACCAGCCGCTTCCGGCGTAGGCATTGCAGTTTTCGTCCTTGTGCTTGCACTCGGGCTTGCTGCACAGGATATACCAGTTGTTTTCCCCTCTGGGGCAAAAAAAGATAAACTTTCCCCTGCCGCCCCCGCTGCTCATGGTTTTAGAGCCGACATAGTAACAGCCCTCACCGGTCTCCACAAAGCCGACGGTGCGTAGGGATTGACTACGGTCTGCAGGATCAGTCTGCAGCACATAGGGGGCAGCAGTTGTGTCCTCGGAAGTGCGCGCATTGCCTTCGGAGGCTTTTTCACAGCCTGCCAAAAGCAGCGCGAAAATGGAAAGCAACAAAAAGGTCGCTTTTTTCATACAATTCTCTCCTTGTGAAAAACTGTTGATTCGGCGGAAAACCGAACCGATCTTGCGTTAGGGTGGAAGCATAGTCCGGTGAAACAATGCCGTGTTATGCCTATTATACGGTTTTCTTCACAAAAAGTCCATGCCGTTTTTGGAAAATTACATCCAAAAACGGCATGGACTGATTTCCCCGCCTGTCATTCTGAGCGAAGCGAAGAATCCGTACCCCCGTTCCCTTGCCTTCCCCTTCGGGGGAAGGTGTCGCCGGGCGTCTCACGGAAGCCCGGTGACGGATGAGGGGTGTTACGGTTTCACACTGCCTTCCGTGGTGCGCACTGTGCGCCGCTGCCAGAGGTGCGGAGCGCTTTGCGAGCGGCCAATGGCAGCCCCTACAGAGGGTGTGGGAACGGGCGGACGGCTGAGAACCGTCCCTACAGGCAGGTGCACCTCGCGTCTTCTATTGCCTGATGCCTATTGCCCGGTCCCTGGTGACTGGTCACTTGTCCTCTCGCGTCTCCTATTGCCTATTATCTGCTGCCGATTGCCCGGTACGAATTACGCAACATGCGTTTGCTTTCAACCTGGTCCTCAAATTGCAACGAACACGATCCACTTTTTGTGATGAAAACTC
>JAFOKO010000011.1 GCA_017419715.1 Oscillospiraceae bacterium
CTACAACTACTACCTGTGGTCCCGCGCTGCTTACGCTTCCTCCACCTGCCGCTGGACCCTGTCCTGCAACAACGGCAATGTGAGCGCGAAGAACGCCACCACCAACAACTACCCCTATCTGTCCTTCTATAACAACAGCAAATACTTCATGGTTAGCTCCAGTGCCCCCAACGGCCTGTACTTCTGGAAGCAGACCACCACCGGCGGCACCACCACGACTTACTACACCACCTAATCGAATCAAACGCAAAGCGAAAAAAGTTCCATTATGAAAAAGAGAAGTCGCAAATTGCGGCTTCTCTTTTTGGTGCGCCCGTTGCGCGCACATTCTATAGAGTGAAAGATTGGAAGGAGATTGTTTTCGTTCATGCTCTGTGTTTCCTTTTTTTTGATAATTTAAGACATTATACCGCAAGGGAGTGTTCATGTCAACTTTTGACTTTCGATGGAATGGGATAAAGGTGGTTTTTCTTGCTTTTAACGCTGGTGGCTGGTATAATTGAAAAAACGAAGCGGATCAGATGCCCAAAAGAAAGGAAAAACAAATGAGCAATAAGATTTCCCTCCAAGCGATGAACAGGGCGCTTCTTCATGAATACTATCGGGGTTTTGTGATGGATGCGGATATCTTTATGGACATGAGCCAGTTTCGGGAGTTTCATTACGATCCCGAGAGAGTGGACGCCTATTTTGAAAAACTCCAATCCCAGAAAGACCGCGTGGATTTTCTGATCATGAAGGACGAAAAACCGATTGGAGAAATCGCTTTGAAGCATATCGACGAAACGGCAAGGGAATGTGAGCTGTCGATCCACTTGCAAAACGATGCCGTCAAGAATCAAGGCTATGGAACACAGGCGGAGCGTCTGATTCTGGAATATGCGTTTCAGACACTGGGAATGACGGCGGTGATTGCCGATTCCGTTCTCAAGAACAAGAGAAGCCAACACACATTGGAGAAGGTGGGGTTTCAGGTAATCGGCAGGGATGATACTTTCGTATATTACAGAATCTCTCATTCGGATTGGCTCAAACTTGGGGATGAATAATATGAACGCTATTCGCTGGATTTTCTTTGATATCGGCTCGACGCTTGTGGACGAGGAAGCGGCCTGCAGGCATCGGATCAGAGACATGATCGAAGGCAGCTCTATCACATTCGATCAGTTTTGGGAAAAATGCCTCCAATACGCCAAGGCGGGCTGTAACGGCGATCAAAAGGCGATCGAGTTTTTCGGCCTAACAAAGACGCCCTGGCACAGCGAGGATGAAGTTCCATTTGGGAATTGCGAGGAAAGCTTGAGGGCTCTGCGCGACAGGGGCTATCAGCTTGGCATCATTGCGAATCAGAAGCCCGGTGCAAAAGATCGTCTTGACGCCTGGGGGATCGGACGATACTTCTCTGTGATTGCTTCCTCCGCAGAAATGGGCATATCCAAACCGAACAAGGAGATTTTCACGCGGGCATTGGCCATGGCGGACTGCAGGCCGGAGAATGCCGTCATGGTGGGCGACCGGCTGGATAACGATATCGCCCTGCCAAGGAGCTGGGCATGCAAACCATCTGGATCAGAAAAGGCCTTGCGATCTATATGAGGCCATCCTGTGAGGCGGAGGTTCCGGATCGTACAGTGGACAGTCTTTCAGAGATGATAAGCATGCTCTGCAATGAAGATGTGAATGGAGGAAACCATGTTTGATTGCGTTGGCTTCATGCAGGCAGTATTGAAACAAGACAGGGCTGAGATCCGCTCCTATTTTGCCGATGACGCTGTGATCCGCTGGCACTGCACCAATGAGCGCTTCACAGTAGAGAAGTACATTCTTGCAAACTGTGCGTACCCGGGGAAATGGGACGGTGAAATAGAATCCGTTCACCAAGCAGACGATCTTCTTGTCGTTGTTACAAAGGTCTATCCCGAGGATCGTTCTGCTTCCTTCCACTGTGTGTCGTTCATCCGGTGCCGCGAAGGAAAAATAGCGTCACTGGATGAGTATTGGGCAGATGATGGAGCGCCGCCAGAGTGGCGCCGAGAAATGAAGATCGGAAAGCCAATTTCGGAGGAACGGACATGAGATTATTGTTTGAGATGGATAAGAAAGACTATGAAAACTGCACCCACCGTTTCGCCCGCAACTCCGCCCGAAGCATCATCATAAGGGATGGAAAACTTGCCATGATCCACAGTCTGAAATATGATTATTTCAAGTTCCCGGGCGGCGGCATTGAAAACGGAGAGAACTCTGTGGAAGCAATGATCCGAGAGACGCGGGAGGAAGCCGGACTTGTGGTCAAGCCGGAGACCGTCAAGGAATACGGCTACGTCCACCGGATTCAGCGGAGCGACATGGACGCCTCGGAATGCTTTGTCCAGGACAATTATTACTACCTGTGCGAAGCAGAGCCGGAAGCAGTTCGACAGGATTTGGACGCTTACGAGGCGCAGGAAGCCTATACATTGGAATATGTTACGCCCTTGTTGGCGATTCAAAAGAACCGAAGTGTAGGCGCAAGCCCATATAATCCCATGATGTTTGAACGAGAAGCAAGAGTGTTGGAACTACTGATATCCGAAGAACATTTTTGATTATATGTGGAAGCACCGTCTGCGTGAGGTTCTTCCAGCACAGAAGAAAAGGACACAGAATACTATGCTGATAAGAAAAGCAACCTGTAAAGAAATGCTGAGGCTGTGGGGCTATCAAGACACCACACATGCGTCACCTACGGCTCGGTTCTTCTATCAGAACATCTCCACTGGAAATGCTGTTTTCTGGACGCTGGATCGTGGCGGAGAGTTGATCGGTGAGCTTTACATATTCAAAGACTTGGGCGATAAAGACTTTGCGGATGGAAAAACTAAGGCGTATTTGTGCGCCTTTCGAATAAAAGATATCTACCGTGGACAGGGATTGGGCAGTGCTCTTTTGGAATATGTCCTCAAAAGACTGCAAGAAAGCGGAATTCAAGAGGTGACGATTGGCGTTGAGGAAGGTAAAGAAGCGAATGTCGCGCTTTATCGTCGTTTTGGCTTTATAGAAAAGGTCAAGGACTGTTTTGAAGATCCGTGTGCTGTAGGAGAGGACATGAAGCCGCAAAAATGCCTTCCTTTTTGGCTTTTATCTAAGAAACTGACCAAGGAATATGAGTATGAAACATCCAGATAAATGGCGGGAAACCATTGATCCTTTCTCGCTCCCTTATAAATCCTTCAAGCCAACGGAAATACTTGGCTATCCTCATGCCGGTAACGATGTCTTTTATGCCAGGGGACTATTCGGCGGCAAAGAGGTTAAGGCATATATCAAGGTCGCAAGACAGAAGGGGGCGGCGATTGAAAACGAAGTGGCGATTTTGTCACAGTTCCATTCGCCGATTTACCCTACAGTCATTGATTATGGGTTCGACGAAACGACCTTTTCTGTGACGCTGGAGCTGTCGGGTGAACGCTTGTCAGTCCTTGTGGGCGAAAATGAAACGCTGGAATCCCTTAGCTTTATGGAAGAATACGGCGCATCGCTGGCAAGGCTCCACCAGCTTTCCGTTTCTGCAAGGCCAGTTAAAGACAGAAGATTTTTTCACTCGCCGCCCGACGAGCTCTTAAATGGCCTGGGCTTGGGGGAATACAAAGGTTTCTTTGCAAATCCCCCAAAGGACGCCGTCCAGTGCTTCTGTCACGGAGATTTCCACTATGCGAATATCTTGTGGGACAGGCATCATATTAGCGGCATCCTGGACTTTGAACTGTCCGGCATAGGAAATCGGGACTTCGACATTGCTTGGGCCATGTTCCGGCGGCCAGGGCAGAAGTTTATGAAAACCGATGTGGAGCAGGCGGCGTTTCTTCGGGGTTATCAGCAGCTTGCGCTATGTGACCATGCGTCGATTCAATACTACATGGCTCAATGCTATGTTTACTTTCTACGATTCAGCGGCGTTGATACAGAGTACTGTGATTATGTTCGCTTTTGGCTAAACCAGTTAAAAAAGGGGCTTGTATGACGAAGATAGAAATAATGACAGAGGCGGCAATCCCAGAGATTGCTCCGCTCGTCGCGCAGTTTCGCGTGACATTGAAAGCATTTAAGGGGATCACCGCTTCCCCAAATGATAACGAGGGCGCTTCTGAACTGAAGGAATACCTGGATGCCGGTTTTCCTGTGTTCACAGCTCGGAAAGATGGCGTATATTGCGGCTACATGGTCTGCCGTGTGGACGAGCCTTGTGTGTGGGTAGAGTCGATCTATGTCCTGCCGGAGTTCCACAGACAGGGTGTCGCTGCCGCCCTGTTCTGCAAGGCCGAAGAGCTTGCCGCGTCCTACGGAGAGAACACCGTGTACAACTATGTGCATCCCAACAACGATGGGATCATCGAGTTTCTGAAATCAAGAGGATATACCGTGCTGAATCTGATCGAGATTCGCAAACCGTACACCGGTGAAAAGTTTACCAGAAAGATTCAAGTGGATGGGAACCAATTTGACTATTGAGGATACAGACTTGTTTGATTGCGCTGGCTTCATACAAGCAGTACTGAAAAAAGACAGGCCTGAGATCCGTTCCTATTTTGCCGATGACGCTGTGATCAACTGGCACTGTACAAATGAGCGCTTCACAGTAGATGAATACATAATCGCAAACTGCGAGTACCCGGGGAAATGGGACGGTGAAATAGAAACCGTTCACCAAGCAGACGATTATATTGTCGTTGTTTCAAAGGTTTATCCCGAGGATCGTTCTGCTTCCTTCCACTGTGTGTCGTTCATCCGGAGCCGCAACGGGAAAATAGCGTCACTGGATGAATACTGGGCAGATGATGGAGCGCCGCCAGAGTGGCGCAGAGAAATGAAGATCGGAAAGCCAATTCCGGAGGAAGGTATCTGATGTCCTGAAGGAGAAATAGGCATATGATTCATCCAGATTCAAACGGTCTGCGGCTTCCGGATGCAGACAATCTAATATGAAAATATAAAGTAAAACTTTGGATTTTTAAAAGATTGCTATTGATTTTTGAAATACTACAGGTATACTATTAAGTAGAACTTTAGATTTTGCGGAGGCCTATTTATGTACTCTATCAATCGCCATATAGCGCCTATCGTTAGTAGACGAGCAAATAACAGCAAAGCGATCCTACTCACGGGACCGAGGCAGGTAGGAAAATCTACCCTCTTTAAGCACCTGTTTGAGAATGTCAATCAGGTGACATTCGATGATGACCTACTGCTTGTGCAGGCAACTGAGGATGTGGGACTGTTCCTTCTGAACAACCCCTGTCCGTTGATGATAGACGAGGTGCAGAAATGCCCGACCATCTTTAACCGTCTGAAGATGATTCTCGACAACACGGATCAGTATTCCAACTTTTTTCTAACCGGCTCACAGAAATTGCAGCTTATGGAAAATGACAGTGATTCCTTGGCAGGCAGAATCTCCATCCTGGAGCTGGAGGGCTTATCTTTGAGAGAAATCTACGGCGTGGATTTCAATCGCCACTTTGTTCCCTCTGTCGAGTATATCTCTGAAAGAGAAAAGCATTTGAAAAAATACTCGGAGGATATTTGGACGGTTATCCACAGAGGAAGCTATCCAGAGCTTTATTCCAACCCTGAACGCGAATGGGTCGACTATTATCAATCCTATGTGAAGACCTATTTGGAACGGGATGTGAACCGACTGATAAAAGCCAAAAACCACATGACCTTTGTAAAGTTTATGACAGCGATAGCCGCACGGACGGGACAAATCATCAATTATGCCAATATAGCCTCCGAACTTTCCGTTTCGGAGGTCACGGTTAAGGAATGGGTGTCCATCCTCGAAAAGAGCGGCATCATCTATATTCTAAAGCCCTATACGGCCAGCGTATTAAAACGAGCCATTAAAACGCCAAAGCTCTATTTTAGAGATACGGGGCTTTGCTGCTATCTCACCCGTTGGCTCACACCTGAAACGCTCAAGAACGGAGCAATGGCGGGCGCGATATTTGAAACATTCGTAATTAATGAAATACTAAAATCGTATTCCAACGAGGGTTTGGAGTATGGCTTTGATGTGTTCTATTATAACGGAAGCGATAAGAAAAAATCGAAGGGCGACGATGAAGAGGCATCGGTAAGCGGCGAAATCGACTTTATCATTCAGGAAAACGGTATTCTTTATCCCATTGAAATCAAGATGTCCACGCTTCCCAAGGCGAGCATGGCTTCTGAATTCGATGTGTTGGATGGTATTCCCGATAAAAAACGAGGAATGGGCGCGATCATCTGCCTGCTGGACAGAAAGCTGTATCTGCGGGAAAACCTGATCGCTCTGCCGCTTTCATATCTGTAAAAGGTACAGTTGAGGTTGAGAAAGAATTGATCCGGGGAATGGACGAAAAAAACCACAAGGAGGAACAATGGACTTTCTGGAATTGTCTCGCGCACGGTTTTCGGTGCTGGAATATGAGCACCGTCCTGTGGAACAGGAAAAACTTGATCGGATTATCGAAGCAGGGCTTGCCGCACCGACGGCCTGCAACAAGCAACCCCAGCGGATCCTGTTGATCCGGGATGATGACGGTCGAGAAAAGCTGAACCGTATTGTGCCGAGCAAATACTATGTTCCGGCGGCTTTTCTGATCTGCTATCACAGGCAGGAATGCTGGACAAGACCCATGGACGGGAAACCCAGCGGCGACATTGACGCCAGTATTGTGGCGACCCACATGATGCTGGAGGCGACCGACCTGGGCCTTGGCTCCATCTGGGTCATGTATTGGGACCCGGCGAAGGTAAAAACGGAGTTTGGTTTGGACGACAATATAGAGCCGGTGGCGCTATTAATTGTCGGAAATAAATCAGAAACCGCCAAGCCCTGCCCGGGTCATCTGATGCGTAAAAGCAAGGATGAGATTCTACTGAAATAAGGACGACCTCCATGAGAACTGTATGTATTCCAAAAGAATTATCCGGCCGTATCCTGGATATCGGCGGCGGTGGCGAGGGCGTCATCGGGTGGATCTACAGAGCCCAGGTGACAGCTATCGACATATCAGCCGAAGAACTAGAGGAAGCGCCGGAGGGTTTTGAAAAGCTGGTAATGGACGCCGGGAATATGACCTTTCCCAACGCTTCCTTTGACCATGTAACCGCCTTTTACAGTTTCCTGTTTATCTCCAAGGACTGGCATACGCAGGTGATTTCAGAGATTGCGCGCGTGCTCCGTCCCGGTGGGGAACTCCATATCTGGGACTGCGAGGTTGCCTCCGCCTACCCGGAGCCATTCACCGTCGAGCTGAACATTGACGCAAACGGGGAACCGATTCATACGAATTACGGAATCCTCGAAAAAGACTGCGTACAGACTGCAGACGGATTGATCGAGACATGTGTAAAAGCGGGACTGCGACTTTGTGATACCGATCAGAGCGGAACACAGTTTCATCTTCGGTTCCGAAAGAGCGTGATTACTGGAGAAGCGCGTATTTGAATCAGCCGCATGCCGTGCATCTTGATCGGCAGTGGCAAGGCGCAAAGACCGGCAAAAGTGGGGATTCGCCTGCCTGCTTTCAGGAACGAGAGTGAAAGGGAGAGAAAGATGGATAAACAAACCGTGCTGCGGGAACGCTTTGGCTACAGCTCCTTCCGGGACGGACAGGAGCCGCTGATCGACGCGATCCTGGCCGGGCGGGACGCCTTTGGCGTTATGCCCACCGGCGGCGGAAAGAGCCTGTGCTACCAAATCCCGGCCCTGCTGCTGGAGGGCTTGACCTTGGTGGTCTCGCCGCTGATCTCCTTGATGAAAGACCAGGTGGCGGCTTTGAAAGAGGCGGGGATCCCGGCAGCCTTCCTCAATTCCTCTCTAACGGCTGCCCAGCAGCGGGAAGCGCTCCGTCGGGCAGAGCTTGGGGCTTATCGGCTGATTTATGTGGCTCCGGAGCGACTGTTGACGGATAGCTTTCTGCAATTTGCGGAAGGGCAGCGGATCTCCCTGCTGGCCGTGGACGAGGCCCACTGTGTTAGCCAGTGGGGACAGGATTTCCGGCCCAATTATTTGGATATTTCGACTTTCGTCCATCGCCTGCCGCAAAGGCCGGTGCTTGCGGCTTTCACCGCAACGGCTACCGCCCAGGTGGGGGAGGATATTGTGCGGCTTCTGGAGTTGCGGGAGCCTCTTCGCATCGTCACGGGCTTTGACCGCCCCAACCTGTACTTCGATGTGCGTCGGGAGCGGGGCAAGCTCTCCTGGCTTGAGGACTATCTCAGCACCCACCGGGACAAGAGCGGGATTGTCTACTGTGCTACCCGGAAGACGGTGGAGCAAGTCTGTGCAAATCTGCAAGCTGTGGGCTTTGCCGCTACGCGCTATCACGCGGGTCTGGACGATGCCGAACGGCGGCAGAACCAGGACGACTTCGCCTATGACCGGGCCACGGTCATGGTGGCTACCAACGCATTCGGTATGGGCATCGACAAGTCCAATGTAAGATTTGTCATCCACTATAACATGCCGAAGAACATCGAAAGCTACTACCAGGAGGCTGGTCGTGCCGGACGGGACGGAGCTCCTGCGGAATGTATTCTGCTGTTCTCCGCCGGAGATGTGATCACGGCGGAATTCCTGATCAAAAATGGAAGCGACCGGGAACAGCTCTCCGAGGAGCTTCGAGCGGAGCTGCTGGCGCGGGATATGAAGCGCCTGCAGCAGATGAAGGATTACTGCAATACGACAGGCTGCTACCGGGCAGCTCTGCTGGACTACTTCGGCGAGCAGCATCGCCCAAATTGTGGCAACTGTGGCAACTGTGTGGAAGCCGAGACGGTGGTC
>JAFOKO010000086.1 GCA_017419715.1 Oscillospiraceae bacterium
CTTGAAACTGCTTTGGACGAATACTATTCATGCTTCAGAAAACCTAATGCCAAACTGTCGGCATTGTGCAGTTTCAAATCCTTCCGAGAGGGCACTGTCGCAACGGCAGCTTAACGCAGTTTTCAAATTCGTTTACTATATATTGAAAAATAGTGATGTTTGCGCCTGCAACGCAAGTGATGTTATGCCTTGCGGCATAGTGATGTTGTTCGCTTTGCTCGCAGTGATGTGATGTGTTTCGCTCACATGCCAAAGGCACACATCACGCCCGAAGGGCACATCACTTGCGCAGCAAACATCACATTCCGCGTCAGCGGAACACATCGTTCAAAAACGCCTCTTTTGTCCGATAGACAAAAGAGGCGTTTTTGTTGGCGGAGTGGGAGAGATTCGAACTCTCGCGCGCTTTTTAGACGCCTACTCCCTTAGCAGGGGAGCCCCTTCGGCCTCTTGGGTACCACTCCAATTCCGATGTATGAGAACGCGATTCACTTGTATGGAAAGAATATGGCGGAGAGAGTGGGATTCGAACCCACGGCCCGTTGCCGGGTCACCGGTTTTCAAGACCGGCTCCTTAAACCGCTCGGACATCTCTCCGAATTTGCTACAATAAAATAACATATTTTTTCGTGTTTGTCAATAACGAATTTCGTTTAATTCATTAAAATTGGATGCAGAAAGCAGAATCCATGCTCAATGTGCCATTCCATCCTTCTTCTGGCGCATAAAGGCTTATTCCTGGAGCATTTCTGAATAATACCGCTCCGCATTATCGTCATCGTATTCCAAAAGGTATCGGAACGAAGAATGGATTGGACCCATGAGCTCTAAACTGTACAGTTGGGTCTGGCGGCATCGGAATGCCAGGCACAGCCTGTTCAGGTCTTGCAGCTGGACGGAATAGCAAAAGAAGCGCATAGCGATTATCGTGTCAACTTCTTTTGGGAGGGTGCGAAGAAGCATCTTCAAAACATCAAGCGATTCTTCCACACCACAAGACACACGGACAGAATGAGATACAGGAATCCTGTGCGTCTTGCAATACTCGCGGCAGCTTGTTTCCTGAGTGTCGGCAGTCATGACCGGAGGAACATTCTCTCCTTCACGGACATAGATCACAGCAAGCTTGCAAAAACTTGACGGAAAATAAAACACAACACACACCTCCCGCCTTTTGACAAAACAAGTATATCAGAATTCAACGAGAAATGCAAGGTATGGAGAACGAAAACGAAACATATACTTGACCGAAAGGGGAGGGATTTGATTGAAGAATTCTAAAATGTGGACAACAAAACGGGGAAGGGGAGAAGGACGGAACCGAAGCTTCCTGATTGGCTTGTTGACAGCCGCCGGGATCCTGATTGCAGCAATTACGATGACGGCACTGCTCATATCTCAGAACAAACTTGGCATCAAGCAGAGCGGTATTGCCGCAAAATTGTTCTACGCCCTTTCTGTTTTTGCGGGATGCTTTTTGACTGCAAGGAAGGCGGAACGACGCAAACTGCTTGTTGCGGCAATTGCGGCGGCGGTGCTCTGCATATGGACTGTAGGAATCGCGTTCGCCTTTCCTGGGGCTGGTGCGATATCCACAGGCCCGCTGTTTGGAATCACGGCCATTGCTTGGCTTGCTGGGAGCTTTTTTGGCGCTAAGAAAAAGAGAAGCAGATATGTATAAATGCTTTTGTGCTTATTGCCAATAGAGGTTTTGCAAAGAATCTGTATTTCATTTCAATATGTAGGGGGATAGAATCCGATGAAACCACAATTGATTGATTTGGTTTTCAAGTTAACATAATATAATTGACATAATATCTGTAAATAATTCACAAAAAACAATGCGTTTGGAGAAAAAAGCTTGAAAAATCGGCTTTTTTCGAGTATATTAACAGGGCATAAGAGACAAGCCACTTGGTGGAAATAACACAGTTGTACAAGTTGTGCCCTGTGCGAACATCGAACACAATATCTTGTTTACGAGGTTCTTCATGGCACATTTTATTCACTCTTTACCGACTTTCCAACCAAATCGGAACGACTGTCCGCGCCTCTTGCTTTCTTTGATGTTCGGCTCTTTGCTGGGCGCTGTGTGCGCAAGACTGCAGACCGCCTCCGTTTCTGATCTTGTTTTTGGAGTTGCGCAATCGTTCTGGATTCCAATCTGGCTTCGCGCCTCGCTGTTTCCTTGCTTGCTGGCTGTGTCGTTTCTTTTGCGCCGAAGATTCTTGTTTTATGTCTTATTTTTTCTAAAGGGCGCCTTTGTATCGTTTACCTTGAGCATCTTTGCGTTATACGGAGTTGAGCAGCTTCTTTCTTTTCTTCCTGTATTTCTCTTTCAGACCATGCTTCCTTTGCCGATCCAGTTCTATTCTGCTTCCATTTGGCTCCAGGACGGGGAGGACTTCAGAAAACTGTTTCTTCTTGCACCTATGTTGTTCCTTGCACTTTTTGGTGCCTTGATCCAGATGGCGTTGGCTGCTTGACTATCCTTTTCGAAAGAACGACTGATTATGACGGATTTTATCAACCTGTATGAGACTTATTTGTTGGAAGTAAAACAGGCCTCTGCAAATACGGTCGCTTCCTATATACGGGATCTACGACAATTTGATAAGTACATCAGCGAGAATCTCCACTGTTCCGTTGAGCAGGTGACTGCCGACCAGGCGACGGTTTATTTTGCCTGGCTAACCAATTCCGGGAAGTCTTCTTCCACCGTGAATCGGAGTCTGGCGTCCATCAAGGGCTTTTACAGCTTCCTGGTTGCATCAGGGACGATAGAGGGAAATCCGATTCGAGCGATCCACTTGGCAAAAGCAGAAAAAAAGCTGCCCCAGATTTTGACGGGGTATGAAGTCGAACTGCTTTTGGCCCAGCCCAAGTGCACGGATGCGAAGGGCTATCGAGACAAGGCTATGCTGGAGTTGCTCTACGCAACCGGCATCCGGGTGAGCGAGTTGATCGCGCTTGATGTTGACAGTGTCAATATCCCGGCTGGCTTTATCCGCTGCACCGGCAGCGGGAAGAGCAGAATGATTCCGCTCTATCCGGCTGCAGTTCACGCCATTCAAACCTACATGACCCAGATTCGCCCCAGCATGATTGCGGATCCTTCCGAGACAGCATTGTTTGTCAATCTCAGCGGAGAACGGATGTCGCGCCAGGGGTTCTGGAAAATCATCAAGCACTATCAGCAAACAGCAAATATTCAAAAGGAGATCACGCCCCATACGCTCCGCCATAGCTTTGCAGCGCATCTGTTGGAAAACGGAGCAGATCTCAAATCCATTCAGGAAATGCTGGGCCACAGTGACATTTCCTCTACCCAGATCTATGCACAGATCGTCAAGCAGAACTTGAAATCCGTTTATAACAAATTCCACCCGAAGGCATAGATGATTTTCGCCCGACGGCTGAGCGTTTGATTCTCAGCCGTCGGGCGAATGTTTTCTATCAAGTTGCATACACTATTCTCGGGTGATATGAAATGAAACAAAAACGAGTACAAACCTATTTGTTCTGGATCCTGTTTACGGAAGCAGTCGGCGCATTATCGGGATGGTTGACGAGAGACGGTATGGAATTCTACAAAGCACAAATGGTGAAGCCGCCGCTGTCTCCGCCGGCAATCGTGTTTCCCATCGTGTGGGCGATCTTGTACGCGCTCATGGGGATCGGCATGGCCAGGGTCTATCTGTCTGCAAAAAGCGAGGAGCGCACGGACGCGATCCAAGTGTATTTGCTGCAATTGGCAATCAACTTCACCTGGAGCATCTTTTTCTTCAATTTGAGAACCTATGGCGGTGCGCTGGCTGTGCTGCTGATCCTGCTTGCGCTCATCGTTTGGATGATCTTGCGGTTTCGTCGGGTCGACCGTCCGGCCGCACGGCTGCAGATCCCCTATGTGCTGTGGGTGAGTTTTGCTGCATATCTGAATGCAGGCGTTTGGATCCTGAATCGATAACAGTGTTTGCCTACCGTACGAGAAATCGCTTTTCTTTCTATGCTGGCCCTTGCAGCGGCGCATGGTTGTGTACCGCTGCAAGGGCCAGTCCAAGTTGTGGGGAGGGTTAGGCAAGCTTTCTGCATAAAAATGGCTGTCTCTTTTCGGAGACAGCCAAGAGGAAGCTTATTACATGGCTCGTACTACAGCGCGGTGAAGCGGCGGGAACCCGGTCCGCGGATCCACAGATAGAGCGCAATGTCGGCAACCAGATAGAATACCGCAAAGATGCTCATCCATAAGGTTGTGCCGATCCTCCAGCCAAACAAAACAAAGAAACCACCAAAAGCCATGCTCAGTCCAATACCGGAAAATATGGCGATAAAGACACTGAGGCTTTGCTTGATGGGAACGATTTCGTTGGTCCAGCTAAAGTTTGGCAGCTTCAGTCCAAGAAACAGGCCGAACAGTGCGAAGAAAACAGTATTGAGGAGCGATATCGTTACGATCAAAGCTCGCTGTATTGTGGTGGTGCTTCCCTGCGGGAGGTACATCAAAACCGTGCTGCAAAACAGGACGGGGAGGATGGTAAGATTCAGGTGCAGGGAAAGCTTTGCGCGCAGCGCCTGCCACGGCGTGATTGGAAGACACTGGAGCTGCCAGAGAGAGCGCCCTTCCAGCGAGACGGAGGGCGTAGAGATGTCTACCATTCCACCGAGCATGCAGCAGGCGGCGCAGAGCATGACCGGGACAGCACCGCGCACATGCCCTAACACGATGGACATCGTACGCACCAGCTTACGCCCGCCAAACAGCATATATCCGCCAAAGCCAAGCAGAAGCAGAAGCGGCATGCCGCAATTGAGCATGTAATTTGCGCTGGAAGCGAAGCGATTCCACTCTCTACGGAGCAGCGCCGAGGAAACAGATCTTCGACGACCGATTTTTTCCCGGTAGACAGCTCGTTTCGGTGTGGGGGTAGCAGTGGAAAGCGAGAGAAAAGTTTTCTGCAAGACCAGCCAGATAAGACCAAGAATCAGAAGGACCCCAGCCGTCCAGCAAAGCATACCAAGCCAGTGTCCTTCCCCGATCATGCCGAACACATAGATCACATAGGCGGAGTTGCGAATGTTTCCGCCAAGCAGGATGACGAGGGCCAGCAAGTTTTCCACCCGAGACATGATTTGAAAATAAATGTAGTAGTAAAGTCCCAAAAAAGACAAAGCGATCAGCACTGTGAGAAAGCTCCGGTTTTTGAGACGCTGGCTGAGCTTGGCAACCACCCAACCGAGCAAGCAGGAAAGCCCGGTGACGATCAGAGAGAGAAGAAGCACCAAAACCAGCCCGCCCACACATTTGGGAAAACTTATCCCACCCAGGATCCAGCCGACGATGACTGCCGGAATGGCGACCAGACCGGAGTACAGCATACTCATCAAGTAGACGCTGAAAAGCCGGGAGAGGATCACATCCCGAATGGGGATCGGCATGGAAAGGAGCAGATCGTTATCTTTTGCCATGTAGAGGGTAAAGCAGGTGCTGAATACGCTGCCAAAGGTTCCAAAGATGATGGCAGCTCCGCTGGCAAACAAATAGTATAGCCAGCCGAGATCGACAGACAGCAGTTCCCGGCAAAGCACCACGGAAAAAAAGGTAAACATTGCAGCGAGATAAACTGCGGCAATGACCATGATGATCATAGTACCGTTTTCGCGCAAGCGGCGTTTCCGATTTGCTTTTCCGGAGCTGTTTACAGTTCCCCTTTGGAAAGTGCGGATCATAGATTCCGCGATCTGCTTTTTGATCAGGGCCTTCAGCATGATTCGGCCTCCAACTCCAGGAAAACCTCCTCAAGGGAATCATCCCCCTTGACTTCTTCCATGGTTCCGGATCGGATCAGCTGCCCCTGCTGGATAATAGCGACTTTGTCACAGAGCTTTTCCGCCACCTCTAAAACATGGGTAGAGAAGAAAATGGCGCCGCCTTGGTCGCAATGCTCACGCATCATCTGCTTGAGCAGATGCGAGGCCCTCGGATCCAGGCCCACAAAGGGCTCATCCATGAGGATCAGCTTTGGCGCATGGATCCAGGCCGCAATCAGAGCCAGCTTCTGTTTCATGCCGTGGGAGTATGCAGAGATCGGCTGGGCCAGATCCTCTGTCAAGCCCAAGCGATCTGCCAGGGTTCGAATTCGCTGGGTTCGTTCGGTAGGATCGACACCGAAGATGTCTGCAATGAAATTCAGATATTTGATGCCGCTCATGAAATCGTAGAGATCCGGATTGTCGGGGATATAGGCCAGCTTTGCCTTGCAGCTCAGCGGATCGTCCTTGAGGTCAATGCCGTCGATGGTGATGCTTCCAGTGTCGAACTGCAAGATGCCCACGGCGGATTTCAGCGTCGTGGTTTTTCCGGCGCCATTGTGCCCGATAAAGCCGTAGATTTCACCGGACGCAATGTGCAGACTCAGATCATCTACGGCAAGCTTGTCGCCGTAACGCTTGGTCAAATGGTCGATTTTCAGCATAGGCTTCTCCTTACCTGGCGATTGGGATGGGGCGATCCGTTGATGGGAGCGCCGTACCTTCATGCAACCGAGAATGCAGTGCTACGAAATAATTGTAGCATGGGAAAGGAGAATCGTCAACACAGAATCCGCAATGCAAGCGATCTTATTCAAAATAAAACAGCTCCTCAAATTTCTTATCTAAAGCAATGCATAGAATCAAAGCCAGCTTGGCAGTCGGGTTGAATTGCCCGGTTTCAATGGAGCTGATTGTGTTTCTCGATACCCCGACCAGATTGGCAAGCTGCGCCTGGGAGAACTGCTTTTCGTCCCTGGCCTGCCGCAGACGGTTGTGTAATACCAGTTGTTCGTTCATGGCTATCCTCCGCTTGTCCGCAGGAAACGCTCAGCCCAACAGGAAAAACGCAACGATGCTGGCGACTGCAAGCACGGAGCAGAGCAGCGCGGGAATGCACTCGTTTTTCCGTTTCGTAATCGAAAACATGTGCCAGAACATTCCGGCCGGAAAAGCGCACATGATTGCGCCGTACTGGAACGCATGTTCTCCGCGGACCAAGGCGACGATGCAAAAGAGAAAACAAACCGTTAGGCTTATGCAGGCGCCAAGGCCGAACGCGAAGCCCAATTCGTGATCCTCCCGTTCGTCCGTGCCGTAGAGCTTGTTTTCCGCTCTGCTCTTGGCGAGAAGTTCCTCTTTTTTCATCATGCAGCAACTCCTTGTTCTTTTTTTGCCAAGTTTTCTTGGCTTTGATAGCATTATATCATTGCAAAGAAAACTTGTCAAGTATGATTTTGTGCCGCCGCAACAGGGACTTGCAATTCCAAATGGAATTTGCTATAATTCGGACAGAACAAAAAAGGAGGCGGGCCCAATGGAGCCACTGCAGCAGGCGCGGGAGCGCATTGACCGAATTGACGCGGAGCTGGCGCGGCTGTTTGCGGCCCGTATGGAGGCAGCGAAGGAGATTGCCGCCTGGAAACAGGCCAAAGGCCTTCCCATTCGGGACCCGAAGCGGGAATCGGAGGTCCTGGCGCGGAACCTGGAACAAATCGAGAACCCGGCGTTGCGTCCCTATTACAGAGCGTTTCAAGAGGGCTTGATGACCTGCTCCCGGGCCTACCAGGCGCAACTGCTGGGGAGGGATCCCGCCGCGCTGCTGTCTGTTCGCACGGCGGCTGGGGCTTATCCAGTCTACTTGCAGCGAGGTGGGCTGGCCGAGGCGGGAAGGCTGCTGGATCTGAATCGCCGCGTGTTTCTGCTTAGCGACGACGGCGTTCCCAATGAATACAGCCGAACGCTTGGGGGCCAGTGCAAACAGGCAATCTGCTCCGTGATCCCGCAAGGAGAGGGAAGTAAATCGCCTGCCCAACTGCACGCGCTGCTGCTCCAAATGCTGGATGCCGGATTGACCCGGAACGACTGTGTGCTTGCCTTGGGCGGCGGCGTAGTGGGGGATCTGGCGGGTCTGGCGGCCGCCCTGTATATGCGGGGCATCGACTTCTACAATGTCCCCACCACGCTCCTGGCTATGGTGGATTCCTCCATCGGCGGAAAGACTGCTGTGGACCTGGGCAGTGTCAAAAACGCGGTTGGGGCATTTTGGCAACCCAAGGCTGTATTGATCGACCCCGCCGTGCTGAAAAGCCTGCCAGCCCGGCAGCTTTCAAACGGAATGGCCGAGGCGGTGAAGATGTCTTTGACCCATGATCCCGCCCTCTTTGCTTGCTTTGAAAACCCGAACGGCTACGGCCCGGTGGAGGATGTGATCGAAGCCTGCCTGCAGATCAAAGCCTCTGTGGTGGAGGCGGACGAACGGGAGGGCGGGCTTCGTCGGGTGCTGAATTTCGGTCATACCCTGGGCCACGGAATCGAGGCAGCATCGGATGGCAAGCTTCTGCACGGAGAATGCGTCGCTCTGGGTATGCTGCCTATGTGCGCTCCAGACTTGCGGGCTCGGCTGACAGCGGTTCTGGAACAGCTTGGACTTCCGACTGCAATCAAGCTCGAACAAATCGACCCGGCACGGGTGCTTGCCGCCGTGGCGCATGATAAGAAAATGCAAATCGGTGACGAAGTGCAGACGGTGTTTGTGCCTGAGCCCGGACGATTCCAGTTTCGAACCGCAAGCCTTGAGACACTGCATGCCGCCCTGTCCAGCTTGCTTGTCCATTGAAGTTTATCGGGAGGTGCTTGCGATGCAGACTTCTTCTGTTGCAGTGCTCTTTGTGCACGGCATTCAAGGCCAACCTAAACAGTTTCAATTTTTGATCGACGCTCTGCCGCCAGAGCTTGAGGTGCATGCGCCGATGCTGCCCGGCCATGGCTCGAACGCAAAGGCTTTTCACAGTTCGGGACGCAAGGAATGGCTTGCGGCGGTCCGCCGCGAGACGGAGTGGCTGCTGTCCTCCGGGAAGCGTGTGATCTATGTGGGCCATTCGATGGGCTGCCTGTTAGGCTTGAAAGTATCCCGGGAGCTTGGGGATCCCTATGCCGGGATGCTCTTGCTCTGCTGTCCCTTTTACCCCATCATTACCGGCGGGTTCCAAAACGGCCTTCGGTGTTACAGGCGGGGACGGAGGAAGAAAGACCCTTGGGTGGAAGCCTCCCGTGCGGCTAACAGCGTTCCGGTCCGCAGTATCTTGGATATTCTGCTGCTGGCCCGGCCCTATACGGAACTTTTGCGTCTGATCCGGGAGATTCACCGCATGGAGCCAAAGGGACCCGCAAACATTCGGTTTCGATTTGCCGAAGCGGATCGGCTTGTAAGCGGGAAGTCCGTCCACTATGCTGGAAACTGGCCGCATGCGGATATCCGCGTATGTCCGGTCTGCAGTCACAGCTATTTTACGGAACAGACCGTACGCGAACTGAGGCAGGATCTGTCTGCATTATTGCGGGAGGCAGGCGTATGAGCAATTGCTTTGGAAAAAACTTGACTTTGACGCTCTTCGGCGAGAGCCACGGGCCGGAGATCGGATGCGTGATCGACGGATTGCGTCCTGGCCTCCGGGTGGAGGAGGAAGCCATCGCTCAGCAACTCGCCCTTCGGCGGCCAGCCGGGGCGCTATCCACTGCCCGCGTAGAGCCAGACCCTTTTCGCATCGTGAGCGGCGTTTGGCAGGGGAGGAGCACCGGAACACCTCTTTGCATCCTGATCCCAAATCGGGATGTGAAAAGCGACGACTATGAAAGCTTGGCCCACACGCCCCGCCCCGGTCACGCGGATTATACCGGCTTTGTCAAATATCGGGGCTTTGCCGATCCACGCGGCGGTGGGCATTTTTCCGGCCGCTTGACTGCCCCGTTGGTGGCGGCCGGCGCGATTTTTCTGGCAGCCCTTCGGGAGAGAGGTGTTGCCATCGGCACGCACATCGCTCGATGCGCTGGGCTTGAGGATCGCCCCTTCAAGCATTTAGCAGATGATCTCCAAGCGTTGGCGCATGCTCCCTTTCCCGTGCTGGATGTCGGCAGGGGAGAGGCAATGCAGGCCGCGGTGCTGGCTGCTGCCCGCGATGGCGACAGCGTAGGCGGCGTGTTGGAAACGGCTGTTCTGGGTCTGCCTGCAGGTCTTGGGGCCCCTTGGTTCGATACGGTGGAGGGGCTGCTGTCTCATGCCTTGTTTTCCATTCCGGCAGTCAAAGGCGTAGAGTTTGGCGACGGCTTCGCCCTGGCAGAGTTGCGCGGCTCCCAGGGCAACGATGTCTTCCGCATGGAAGGGGAGCGAGTCGTAACCGAAACCAACCACAACGGCGGCGTCAACGGCGGCATTACCAATGGAATGCCATTGCTGTTCCGCACAGCCATCAAGCCAACCCCGTCCATTGCGATCCCACAGCGAACAGTGGACCTCTCTACGCACAAAAACACGGAGATCACCGTCCAGGGCCGTCATGATCCCTGCGTTGTTCCTCGCGCCCGGGCGGTACAGGACAGCGTCACTGCCTTTGTCCTGCTGGACTTGCTGGAAGATCTGTAGGAACGCCCACTGTGTGCCGCCACCGGAGCTGCATTCCGTGGCGAGGCTTCTATATTTCACCCTTTTGTTTCTCATTCGCAATGCTTTTGACTTAACAGCTGGCCTCAGCCGGAGGAACACGGAATGAATGCCTATTATCTGATCGGGGAACATCTTGCACATAGCTGTTCCCCGGAGCTCCATCGCGGCTTTGGCCGTTACGACTACAAGCTGCAGGAATTACGTCCGGAGGAATTGGGTCCCTTTCTGGAAGCCCGAAGCTTTTCCGGCTTGAATGTCACCATTCCCTATAAGCAGGCTGTGATCCCGTATCTGGATGTCTTGGATGAACAGGCTGCTGCCGTTGGTGCGGTGAATACCGTTGTTAACCGGAACGGCAAACTCTGGGGCTATAACACAGACTTTGGCGGCATGCGAGACGCGATCCGGCAATTGTTACCGCATGGGCCAGCCGCGTTATGCAGGCAAAAGGTGCTGATCCTTGGCAGCGGAGGAACTTCCAAAACGGCGCTGGCTGTTTGCAATGCGCTGGGAGCAGGGAAGGTCCAGCGCGTGAGTCGCACTGGGAAAGACGGCGCGTGTACTTATCTGGAAGCTGTCGCACAGCACCGGGACGCTGCCTGGATCCTCAACTGTACCCCCGCCGGTATGTACCCGAATTTAGAAGAAAGCCCCTTGTCTCTCGCGGCGTCTCTAATCTGTCATTCTGAGCGAAGCGAAGAATCCGTCCCCTTTCCGCAACTGCAGGGTGTTTTCGACTGTGTCTACAATCCATTGCGGACCAGATTGGTGCTTGCGGCGCAAAAGCGCGGCCTGCCTGCAGGCGGTGGATTGTATATGCTCGTCAAACAGGCGGCGCTGGCCTGTGAACGGTTCACCGGAGCGCCAGTAGCAGAAGCACAAATCCAACAGCTTTATGCAAAGCTGCATCGGGATCGGGAAAATCTGGTGCTGATCGGCATGCCCGGAGCCGGAAAAACCACCGTGGGCCGTCTGCTGGCGGCGAAGAGCAGAAAAAGCTTTGTGGACCTGGATGAAGCGATCGTCCGGCGGGCAGGAAAGTCCATCCCCGCGATTTTTGCCGAAGACGGTGAGGCTGTTTTCCGGGACCTGGAATCTGACTTGATTCGAGCGCTGTCCACGAAGGGCGGCCAGGTGATCGCCACCGGTGGCGGTGCGGTCTTGCGAGAAGAAAATGTGCTCCGCTTGAAGCAGAACGGCCGTCTGATTTTTCTGGACCGTCCTCTGGCCGCGTTGCGCCCCACCGCCGACCGTCCCCTCGGCGATACGGCGGAGAAGCTGCAGCAGCTCTACGAGACCCGATTTCCGGTCTATCATCGGGCAGCGGACCTGGTAATTGATGCGTCGCCCCGCCCAGAGGAGCTCGCCGCAAGGCTGGCGACCCTGTAAATCGGGATTGATCCAAAGGAGTACACCCATGAAACTATTGATTTTGAACGGTCCCAACCTCAACTTGCTGGGGTTGCGGGAGCCGGAAATCTACGGGAATCAAACATACGATGATTTATGTAAACTTATAGAGGCCCATGCAGCGGCTTCGCATGTGGAAGTTGAGATTCGGCAGACCAACCATGAAGGGCTCCTGGTGGACTGGATCCAGCAGGCCCGCGGTATCTATGACGGCATCGTGCTGAACCCAGCGGCCTACACCCACAGCTCTGTTGCGTTGCTGGACGCTGTCCTGGCGGTTGGGCTCCCCACCGTGGAGGTTCATCTCTCCGATCCCATGCGGCGTGAAGCGTTTCGCCAGATCAGCTATGTTCGGAGCGCCTGTGTGGCGACCATTGCAGGAAAAGGCTTTGCCGGATACCTGGAAGCTATGGACTTGCTGCTGCAGAGATATTCCGCGTAGAAGCCCGTGATGCTTACAGAAAGAATGGAGGTCAAGCAATGGAGCTTTTGATTCAACAATCCCAGGCGTCCGGCACCGTGACGGCGCCGCCTTCTAAGGGCATGGCCCACCGCCAGCTGATTTCTGCCGCACTGGGCAGCGAAGTACGGGCAGTGGACAATTTGGACTGGTCGGAAGATATTCTTGCCACGCTGGACTGCTTGCAGGCCCTGGGAGCTTGCGTAGAACGGAAAGAAACAGGAGTACAGATCGGCGGCTTGGACCCTTTTGCAAACGGCGCGCCGTTGACGCTTCCGTGCAGGGAATCCGGCAGCACCCTTCGCTTTCTGTTGCCACTGGCGCTTCTATCGGGGCGTGAAGTCACTTTCTTAGGAACGCCCCGGCTTCTGGAACGCCCGCTTGAACCCTACGAGCGCATTTGCGCCCAGCAGCGGCTGTTTTATGACCGGCAGGCAGATCGCCTAACGGTTCGTGGCCCTTTGCGCCCAGATGAATTTGAGATTCAAGGCGATCTCAGCAGCCAGTTTGTCTCCGGCCTGTTCTTTGCGCTGCCCTTCCTGTCTGCCCCCAGCCGCGTCACGATCCTTCCGCCGGTGGAGAGCCGCCCCTACATCGACATGACGATGGCTGTGTTGCGGAACTTCGGCATTCGAATCGTGGGCGTTGGAAATGACAAGTACCATATTCCGGCGAAACAAAAGTACAGACCCCATCCTGTGAAAGTGGAAGGGGATTGGTCCAGTGCAGCGTATTTGCAGGCGTTGAACTTCCTTGGGGGGAATGTTCGTCTTCTTGGGCTGGATCCGTTGAGCCCCCAGGGAGACAAGGCCTTTGATTCCTATTTGAAGGGGATGCGCGGGAAAAAACCTACGCTGAATATTTCCGATACGCCGGACCTGGGGCCAATCCTGATGGCGGTCGCGGCGGCAGGGCATGGCGTGACCCTGGAGGGAACGCATCGCTTGCAGTATAAAGAATCGGATCGTGGCGCGGTCATGGCCCAGGAACTTGAAAAGTTTGGTATCCAGGCAGTTGTGGATGAAAACCGGATCTGGGTAGAAGACGGCGTCCTTCGGACGCCTACGGAGCCCCTGGATTCCCACGGCGATCACCGGATCGCTATGGCGCTGGCAGTGCTGTTGACTTTGGTCGGCGGACGGCTCTGCGATGCGGAGGCTGTGGGAAAAAGCTGGCCGGGCTTCTACGAGACGCTGCAAGGCCTGGGCATTGTGATACAGAACGCGGAGGAACAGAACAGTGAAGATGGATCTGGAATTTGAACGAAAGCTTACGATCCCCATGGAAACCAAGCAGCTTTTCCCGGTGACTGCGGAATTGGCTTCCATTGTCGATGCGCGTGCCCAGACGCTGCGGGATATTTTTGAAGGCCGGGATCGGCGCTGCCTGCTGATCATCGGCCCCTGCTCTGCAGATAACCCCGAGAGCGTGATGGAGTATCTGCTCCGGCTCCGGGAAGTCCAGGAACGGGTGCAGGACAAGCTGTTCATCGTGCCAAGAGTTTTTTCCAATAAGCCCCGAACCAGCGGCGAAGGCTATATGGGGCTCGTCCATCAGCCGGACGCGGCGGGACGGCCGGACCCTTTCAAGGGCATCATCGCCGTCCGCTCGCTGCATTTGCGCGCCCTTCGGGAGACGGGCTTCACCTGTGCCGATGAACTGCTTTACCCGGAAAACCACCGCTATTTGGACGATCTGCTGGCCTATGTCACGGTGGGCGCCCGTTCTGTGGAGGATCAACAGCATCGCTTGACTGCTTCGGGTCTGGGCATCCCGGTGGGCATGAAGAACCCGACCCACGGGGATCTGGAGGTCATGCTGAACGCGATCCACGCCGCCCAGACCGGCCACAGCTTCATCTATCGCGGCTGGGCCGTTCACTCCAAGGGCAATCCGCTGGCCCATGCGGTCCTCAGAGGCCGGACAGAGTCCGGAAAGATGGTTCCCAATTACCGCTACGATGATCTACGGACGCTGGCAGATTCTTACCTGGCCTCTGGCGCACAGAACCCCTCCATTCTGATCGACACCAGCCATGCCAATTCCGGCAAGGACCCCTTTCAGCAGCCCGCCGTCGTCCGCGATGTGATCCGAAGCCGCCAGCGGGACCCGGAGCTGGCCACCCTCGTCAAGGGCTTTTTGGTGGAAAGCTATCTGGAAGACGGCGCACAGGCCCCCGGCGGCAGCGTCTTCGGCCAGTCCATTACGGACCCTTGCCTGGGCTGGGACAAGACGGAACATCTGATTTTTGAAATTGCAGACAACATGTAAGCATGAAAAATGGCCTCCGGCATTGCTGCCGGAGGCCATAAATCGTATTGCTTGCTCAGAAGGGCATCTCGCCGTCGTCCTCGTCGAACTCAAACTCCAGGAGCTCGCCGCACTTGGAGCAGGGCTTGGAGCCCTCCAGCAGATCCTTCTCGCTGAACTGATGGACCTCGCCGCACTTGGGGCAGGTGACCTCATAAACGGCCTCTTCGCCAAAATCGAAATCGTTGTCGCCCAGGTCATAGTCCTCGTCGTCGTAGTCCATATAGTCGTCGTCCTCGTCGTCTTCATCCTCGTCCATCAGGAACTCGTCGATGGCGTCCAGATTTTCTTCGATCTCGTCCAGCTCGTCGGAGACGGCGATGGCGTTGTCCTCCAAGTCGTCGATGGAAACAGCCATATCCTGCAGCAGGTCAACAACAGCCTTCAGCAGGCGGTTTTCGTCCTTCTCAGTGTCCAGCTTGATGCCATCCATAAGGCCCTTGAGGTATGCGGCTTTCTCGGAAAGTGTCATTGTGATACAGCTCCCTTCCTCACGCTGATTGTGGATTTGGTTTGAATGCTTAGCCCTTTGCGCGGCCCATGTACTCGCCGGTGCGTGTGTCGATCTGGATTACATCGCCCTCGTTGATGAACAGGGGAATCTTGACCTCAGCGCCGGTCTCCAAAGTAGCGGGCTTCAGGGTATTGGTGGCGGTGTTGCCAGCCAGGCCCGGCTCTGTGTGGGTGACTTCGAGGGTCACGAAGTTGGGGCACTCCACGCCGAAGACATTGCCCTTGTAGGACAGAAGAGTGCATTCTTCGTTTTCCTTGACAAACTTGAAGGCGTCGGGCAGAACATCCTTGCCCAGAGGCATCATGTCAAAGGTCTCGCTGTCCATGAAGTAATACAGATCGCCGTCGTTGTAGGAGTAAGCCATCTTCTTGCGCTCCACAAAGGCTTCCTCAAACTTTGCAGTGGGGTTGAAGGAGGTCTCGGTCACGCCGCCGGTGATGATGTTCTTCATCTTGGTGCGAACGAAAGCCGCGCCCTTGCCGGGCTTGACATGCTGGAATTCGATGACCTGATAGATTTTGC
>JAFOKO010000087.1 GCA_017419715.1 Oscillospiraceae bacterium
CGATACGCGCGGGGCGTCGAGGACGCCGCCCCCTACAGTGGACGGGGTAGGCTTTGCGGGTTGCGGGCGGCCGATGGTCGCCCCTACAGCCCCTGCTCTCTGTTGACTGGTGACTAGTGACTGGTGACTGTTCCCCCGTCACCCCTCTCGTCTCCTGTTGCCTGTTGCCTATTCCACGATTGCCTGCCCTGCGTCCCCTGGTGACTGGTCACTGGTCACGGATGCCTTTTACACAGGAAGTCCTCGTTTTGCGACGAACGACAATGGAAAACTATCATCTGACGGTTACAGGGTACTGTTTGCCGTCGATGATCACCAGGAAAGTCTTTTCGTCCAAGTCATACAAACGGACGGACTGGGCATTGACATTGACCTCGCCCTCGTTGGCAGGCAGAACATCAAAGGAAATGATCTTGGCTTCCACCAATTTGGTCTCGTCCAGATCATCATAAGCGGCAGTCTCGGTGGGAAGCTCGTAGAGCTGGCCGTTGTGTACCACATGCACCGTAGGCGGGTTTTCCTGTGGCCAGCAGGCAGAAAACAATACCACCGGAAGCAACACGGATAGAATCAAGCAAAGCTGTCGTTTCATAGGCTTAGCATCCTCATTATTTGATGTAGCGCGGAAAATCTGCCCGCGCTACAGAGCAGGCAGGTTCAGAAAGAACTCGTAGAATGGCAGTAAAAAGTCGAAACCGTCTTGCAGGAAGGGGTAGAGCCGTTCGGAAAGGGACAGCTCGCTGTGGGCTTGGACGCAACTCAGGCCGAGCCATTTCTTGTCTACCCAGGGCTGGAGCATGGCTGTGGTTTCGAGCTTGTGCTTTTTGTAGCTTTCACCATGGAGCGTAAAAATCTCCTGGCTGTTCAAGCGGCGGACCATCGCCTCGACGGAGGCGGGGTCCTGCCTTACAAAGGCGCGGAAACGCTCCAGGGCGGTGTTGCCGCTGGGCCACAGGCCCATGCCGCCGTCCCAGCCCTCGGGCGTAAAGCTGAACCAATAGGCCGGGCCGCCGCCCTCTTCCCGGTCCGCGTAGATCGTGAACCAGAGGTGGTCGTTCATTGGCCCCCGGCCGTGGAGCCGCCGGGCGTCCCGGTAGATGCGGGAGATATGGAGGTTCCAGTCGTGCTGGGGGGCTTTGTCCCGAAGGTGCTCGAACAGGGCGTTGGCCAGCTCCTTCGTGGGCCGGAGCATCAGCGCCTCATATTCGGCCTTGTGGGCCTGGAACCACTCCCGGGAGTTGTTCAGCCGAAGGTTCCAGAGGAATTCCACGGTTTTTTCAGAATAGGGTGTAATCATCACTTTTTATTGTGTACCAGCTCGCGCCAATCCAGGTCGCCGCGCTGGAGACCCAGGATCAGCATCTCCGCCGTGGCCAGGTTCGTTGCCACGGGGATATTGTGGGCGTCGCAAAGCAGGAGCGTCCGAAGGGCATAGCGATTGTCCCAGGGGTCGGCGCTGTTGGGATCGGTGAACATCAGGACCATGTCGATCTCATTGTAGGCGATCCGGGCGTCCACCTGCTGGTGACCGCCCTGGTTATGGGCCAGAAACAGCGAAATGGGCAGTCCCGTGGCCTCCGCCACCAGACGGCCGGTGGTCGCCGTGGCCGAGAGCTGATGCTTCGCCAGGACGCTCTTGTAGGCCGTGCAGAACTGGACCATGAGTTCCTTTTTCTTGTCGTGGGCCATGATGGTAATATTCATAAAACCCTCCTTATGCGAATCGGAAAACAGGCGGATCAGGATGTTTTTTCTTTCGCGTTCGTTGCGATTTGAGGATCCGGTTGAAAACAAACGCATGTTGCGTGATTCGTACTAGGCGATCGGCATTAGGCATTAGGAGACGGGGAAAGTCAATAGTCACCAGTCATTAGGGATTATAGGCAATAGGCAAATAGGCAATAGGGGACGCGTAGGGGCGTTGCGGTTTCGGAGAGCCTTCCCCCGAGGGGGAAGGCAAGGGGACGGGGGAACGGATTCTTCGCTTCGCTCAGAATGACAGGCGGGGAGGTGCATTCCGTGGCGCACACTGTGCGCCGCTACCGGAAGTGTGGTGCGGGTCGCGGGCAGCCAATGGCCGCCCCTACATTTCGCGTCTCCTATTGCCTGTTACCTATTCACCTATTGCCTAACTCCTGCGTCCCCTGGTGACTGGTCACCAATGCCTTTACACATGAAGTCCTCGTTTTGCGACGAACGGCTTTTCTTTACAGCTTCAACAAGGGCACCTTCTGGCCCTGCAGACGGCGGGCGATGTGGAGAAAGGCCAGCGCGGCGCCCCGTTCGGTCCGGCGGATCAGGGGCTGGTTGGCGGCGGCGGCCAGGACGACATTTTCATCGCTGGGAACAATGCCCAGCAGGGGCAGGCCCACTTCGTCCATGATGTCGTCCACGGTCCAGCGTAGGCGGCGGAACAGCGACGGCGTGACCCGGTTGACCACCAGCTTGACTGGATCTGCACCCATGTCCAGGAGCTCGTCCGCCGTCCGGGCGGCGTCCCGAAGGGAAGCCGGGTCGGGGGTGGCTACCAGGATCACCTTATCGGCGTAGCGGGTGGCAAGACGGAAGCCGGTGCCGATCCCGGCGGGAGAATCGATCAGACAGTAGTCAAAACGCTCCCGGACGGATTGCAGCAGGCGGCCAAAGCCCGCAAAGTCGATGGAATCGTCCTGCTCCAACACGGGGGAGGTCAACAGAAAGAGCCCGGGGATCTCCGGGTGAGGGGTGGCGTCCTGCAGTTCGTAGCGTCCGGCCAGCACATCGGCAAAAGAAATCGGGGCCATTTCAGCCATACCCAGAGAGATGTCCAGGTTGCGCAAGCCCAGATCAACATCAATGCACAGGACCTGTCGACCCTCCGCCGCCAGGCAGACGCCCACAGCGGCGCACAGGGTGGTCTTTCCGGTCCCGCCTTTGCCGGAGCTAACAGCAATGACCTGCCCCAAGGGATCCACTCCTTCCAAAGCCGAAAATACCCGGCCATTTTATCCAATTCATTATATATCACAAGCCAAAAGAATGCAATCTTTTTTTTCATATTACCCTCTGCCGGCGCATATACTGCAGCGTGCAAAAAAGGAGGCGAGGCCATGGCGGCGGAAATCAAGGCGGAGGTTTTTTCGGACGAGCGGATCCATCTGGAGGGGCGGCGCGTTTTGCGGGCCACGGGGGTAAAGGAGATCTTGCGCTTCGACGAAACAACGGTGGTGCTTCGGCTCACAGAGCGCCTGCTGGTGGTGCGAGGCGCGGGACTGAGCTTGCGAAGTCTCGTCCCGGAGGATGGACAAGTGGAGCTTCGGGGCCGGGTGGATGCGCTGGGCTATGAGCAGGGCGGCCAGGAAAAGGGCCTGTTCCGCCGGCTCTTCGGCTGATGGAGCTGCCGGTGGGGCTCCAGCTCCGGGAGCTGGAGCTGGCCCTGGCCCTGGGCGCGGGGCTGAGCCTGCTGTATGCGCTGCTGGGGCCTTTGCGGCGGGGCCGTCTGCTCACGGCCTTGCTGGATCTGCTCTATGTGCTGGCCGTGCTGGTGAGCCTGCTGGCCTTTGCCCTCTACGCCGGGCGGGGCCGCTTGCGGATCTTCGCCCTGGCGGCGATGGCCCTGTCCGGCGCTCTGGGTCTGGGGCTTTGGAGCCTTGTGCGAAAACGGACGAAAAATTTTGCCAAAAGCTGTAAAAAAAGCAAAAAAACCCTTGCAATTGTTAAAAATTCTGGTACAATGAAGTGACAAGCTGTAGCACAGCATGGGGCGGGACCCGCCGGGAAGGAGGCAGCCATGCGTCTGAAAAGAACATCCCTTACCACCAAGCTTTTGCTGCTGGTGGTGGCGGTGTATGCCCTGGTCACGCTGGTGCGCCTTCAAGATCGGGTGCGCACAGCCAACGCTGAGGTCGCCGCGCTGGAGCAGCAGGTGATCTACGCGCAACAGGAACAACTGCTCATGGAGGTGGCTTTGCGCGAGCTTGGCACCGACGAGAGCATTAAGACAATTGCCCGCACCCGGCTCGGCATGGTCGAATCCGGTGAGATCGTCTTCTACGACGCCGATGTGCAGTAAGCACTGAAACAGGAAAGGAATCACAGCTTCATGGAATTCACTCCGGGCGCCATCCTGGAAGGAACGGTTCGTTCCATTGCAGCCTTTGGCGCGTTCATCAATCTTCCCGAGGGAAAGACGGGCCTGGTCCATATCTCGGAGGTCTCCTCCGCCTATGTGACCGACATCCACCAGCATTTGACCGAGGGGCAGGCTGTCAAGGTCAAGCTCCTGAACACCGACGACCGCGGCCGCCTGAGCCTGTCCATCAAGCAGGCCGAGGAATGCCCGGCTGCTGCCGGCAACAGCAACGCCCCGCGCCGTGGTGCGGAGCGTCCGGCCCGGCCCATGAGCTTCCAGCCCGTCCGATCGGAGCCAGAGAGCTTTGAAGAAAAGCTCAAGCAGTTTATGGCAGATTCCAACAGCAAGATCTCCGGCGTCCGGCAGTATGAACACAAGACGCGGAGCAGGAAGAGATAGGAAAGGGGACCTTGGGTCCCCTTTCCTATCTCTAATGAAGTATCTTCTTCGGAGATATGAAGTATGCGCTTCGCGCATATTAAGACGGTCGGAAGTATCTATTCAGTCGCTCCGTAGGGCGGCCTGCCCTCAGGCCGCCGTGTCCTCCGATTTGACATGTTTCCGGTGGCCAGAGCTCTGGCCGCCCCACGAGGGGAAGGGATAACTGAATAGACACGGTCGGAAAGCTTATCCCGCTATGTCAAATATGGAGAAGCCATACTTCCTGTTTGCGCAAGCAAATACTTCATCACAATAGGGAGGTTTTATGCAGCATGTTTTAGTGACCGGCGGTTCTCGCGGGATTGGGGCGGCGACGGTGCGGGCGTTTGTCCGGGCCGGGTATGCCGTGAGTTTTTTCTACGAAAAAAGCGTTTCAGCGGCCACGGCGCTGTCTGCTCAGACCGGCGCGACTGCTATTTGCTGTGATGTAGCCGATACGGAGGCGGTCGCCCGGGCGATCGCGGCCCTGCCGCCGGTGGATGTGCTGGTTAATAACGCCGGCATTTCTCACACCGGACTGATCTCTGAAATCAGCCCCGCCGCGTGGGACCGGCTCTTTGCCGTCAATGTGAAGAGCATCTACAACACCGTGCGGGCCGTTCTGCCCGCCATGCTCCAGAAGCAGGCCGGGGCGATCGTCAACCTCAGCTCCATGTGGGGCCAGGCGGGGGCCAGCTGTGAGGCGGCATACTCCGCCACCAAGGGTGCGGTCATTGCCTTGACCCAGGCCCTGGCCCGGGAGCTGGGCCCTTCCGGGATCCGGGTGAACGCGGTTTCCCCCGGGGTCATCGACACAGAGATGAATGCGAAGCTCTCTCCAGCCGACCGGGCGGCCCTGGCCGCCGAGACGCCGTTGGAACGGCTCGGCAGTCCGGAGGAGGTGGCGGAGGCCATCGTCTATCTGGCCGAGGCCAAATTTGTCACCGGGCAAAATCTGCCCGTCAACGGCGGGTTTTTGTGATTGAAAGACGGAAGGGGAGCCTGGATTCTCCTTCCGTTTTTTGCGTTTTTTCGACATTTTTCTACAATGCGTTCGTTTTTTTTACAGTTTTCTTGCAATTTGACGGAATTTGTATTATGATATAATAAATGAAGCAGGCGCGAATGCGCATACTACCGAGGAAAGGAGGCGGCGGGATGGATCGTCCGGCAATCGAATCACTTTTGGAACTGGCGGCAGGACCGGCGTTCACCGTCCGGGACGGCACGATTTGCGATGCGAATCCCAAAGCCGCCGCGCTGGACCTGACGCCCGGCAAGCGGCCCCCTCTGCCCTTGCCCGAGATGGGCGCGGAGCTCCCGCTGCTCCTGTCCGGCCAGCGCTGGGTTTTGCGATGCGTCGAGACGGAAGGGCTGAGCCTTTGCTTCTTGCGCCAAGACAAAAGCCGGGTCCTGGCCCCGGATGAAAACACGCTGCTCCACACGGCGGGCAAAATCCGCTTGAACCTGCAGGATATGCTCACGGCGATGAACGCTCTGGCCGATACGGTGGAGGCGGAAGCTACTACCTCCAGGCAAGCCGCCATGATCCTCCGGGCTGTGTATCGCTTGCGGCACACGGCGGAAAATCTGGAGCTGCTTGCCGCCCTTTGCGCGGGAAGCTTTTGCCTCAACCGCCGGAGCTGCCGCCCGGTGGAAGTCACGGGGAAGCTTTGTTCCGAACTGGATGAGCTGCTTCGGCAGGCGGGCTGCACCCTGCACAGTGAGTTGCCCCGTCGGGAGCACACCAGCATCATCGACTGGGAGTTGACGGAGGTCCTGCTCCGGGAGCTGATCGCCTATGCAGCCGCCCGCACGGCAGACGGGCAAATCCGCCTGAGCTTGACCTTCCTGGGCAAGCGGCGGCTGTGCTTCGCGGTGCGATGCCGCCCTGCCGCGTTTTTTCTGGACAACGACGCGGCGGAGCTGGAAGAGAACGGCGGGGGAGGGGATGAACTCAGTCTGGTGCGGGCAGGCGCGGAATATCACGGCGGCGGACTGCTGCTGTCCAGAGAGGGCAACGATGTCACCGCCCTGTTGACCCTGGACGCTTCCGACCAGTGCGACCGGAAGATCCGAAGCCCGGTCCAGCTGCCGCAAAATCCCGAACGCAACCTCATTGCCCTGTCTCCGGTGCTGCCCGTGGAGGCCTTCCGGCCGGAAGGGCTGCTGTAGGCAAGAAGAAAAAAGTAAGAAGTAAGAGCGGTCCGAACCGGGCGCTTTTACTTCTTTTTTCTTCGCCTTACTTGACTTTTTCTGTCGGAAAAGGTAGGATATTGGAAGCAATCAAGGAGGCTCCGATATGAAGCAACAAGAAGCATCCGGGCTTGGGCAGGCCTTGAAGCTGCCCGCTGGCTTGCCGGATGATTATATTCCTACGCCGGAGCGCGGGCTCAGCGCCGCCGAGGCCGAGGCACGGCTTCAGAACGGCCTTGCCAACCGGCAGACGGCCCAGCCCGGCAAAAGCGTTCCCCAGATCATCGGGGAAAATCTGTTCACCCTGTTCAATCTGCTGAACTTCGCCCTGGCGCTCTGCCTGGCCCTGGTGGGCTCCTGGCGGAACATGCTGTTTTTGGGTGTGGTCTTCTCCAATACGCTGATCGGCACGGTGCAGGCCCTTCGGGCCCAGGCCATGCTGAACAAGCTCCGCCTGCTCCAGGAAAAGCCCTGCCACCCCATCCGGGACGGGGCGGAAACGGACTGTCCGCCCTCCGCATTGGTGTTGGGCGACCTGGTCGTGTTCCGGGCGGGGGATCAGCTCCCGGCCGACGCCATCATTCACACGGGCAGCTGTGCCGCGGATGAATCCCTGCTCACCGGGGAAAGCGACCCCATCCAGCGGGGGGCAGGGGACTGGCTCATGTCCGGTTCCTTCCTCACGGAGGGCAAGGTCACGGCCCAGCTGGCCGCCGTGGGCGACGAGAGCTACGCCGCCCGGCTCCTGGGCGACGCCAAGCGCATCCGTTCTCCGAAATCTGAGCTGATGAGCGACCTCAACCGCCTGGTGGCCTGGATCAGCCGGATCCTGGTGCCCCTGGGCATTCTGCTCTTCCTGCGGGAATACATAACTCGAAACGCCCCCATCGAGGAGGCTGTGCCTACCACGGTGGCGGCCATGGTGGGCATGATTCCGGAGGGACTGATCCTGTTGACCTCCGTGGCCTTGATGGCCGGCGTGGTCAAGCTGGGCCGTCGAAAGACGCTGGTGCAGGAGCTCTTCGGCATCGAGACCCTGGCCCGGACCGATGTGCTCTGCCTGGACAAGACCGGCACGCTTACCACTGGGGAAATGACGCTCGAACGCGCCGTTCCGGTGGAGGCGGACGAGGCCGCGCTGGCCGCCGCGGCCAGCCGTTTTCTGGGCGCATTCGAGGCCAGCTCCGGGACCCTCCGGGCCTTGGCTGCCGCCTTCCCCGTGGGGCGCGAGGCTCCCACGGACACGCTGCCCTTCTCCTCCGCCCGCAAAAAATCCGCCGCTGCCTTTGCGGACGGGACGGTGCTGATCCTCGGCGCGCCGTCCTTTGTGCTGGACGCCGTCCCGGTCGAGCTGGAGACTTGGGCGGAGCAGGGCTTCCGGGTGCTGGCGCTGGCGGAGGCGCGGGCAGAGACCAATGGCGCACACTGTGCGCCGCTGCATAAAGATGATGCGAGCGTAGAGCTGCCCCCGGTGGCGCGGCTGCTGGGCTGCTTCCTCTTGCGGGACACCATCCGGCCCGCTGCTGCCGACACCTTGACCTGGTTCCGGGAGCAGGGCGTGCAGGTCAAGATCATGTCCGGCGACGATCCCCGCACCGTGTCCGCCGTGGCCCGCCGTCTGGGGCTGGCGGAGGCGGACAAGGCCGTGGATTGCGGCAAGCTCAGCGATGAAGCACTGTTTGCCGCCCGGGATTCCGTCATTTTCGGGCGCTTGACCCCGGATCGTAAGCGCCTGCTGGTGGGGGCCTTCCAGGCCGACGGACACACCGTCGCCATGACTGGGGACGGCGTAAACGACATTCCGGCCCTCAAGGCCTCCGACTGCTCCATTGCTATGGCGGGGGGCGCGGAGGCCACGGAACACACAGCCCAGCTGGTGCTGATGGACGGAGACTTCACCTCCCTGCCCGCCGTGGTGGCGGAGGGCCGCCGGGTCATTGGCAATATCACCAGAACCGCCAGCCTCTTTTTGGTCAAGACGCTGTATTCGTCCATTTTAGCGATCCTGCTACTGATCCTGCCGTTGCGATTTCCGTTCCAGCCCATTCAGCTCACGCTGATCTCCTCGCTCACCATTGGGATCCCTTCCTTTTTCCTGGCCCTGGAGCCCTCTCAGGAGCGGGCAAAACGGCATTTCCTTCGCCGGGTGCTTCGCCAAGCCCTGCCCGGGGCTCTGGCGGTGGTCGTCTGTGCCCTGGCCGCCATGTTGACCCAGCGCCGCGGCACTTCCTTCGAGGTGGCCTCCACCATGGCGGCGCTCTCCGCCGGGATCATCGGCCTGGTCAATCTGGCGCTCACCTGCCGCCCCTTCACCAAGCTCCGCGGCGCCATTTGTGTTGCAATGAGCGCGGCCTTCGTCGGCGCGGTCGCCGTGCTGCCCCGGGTGTTCTTCCTGTACCCCGAGGCAATGGACGGAAGCGACTGGCTCCGCTTCGCCGTCATTGCCGCCTGTGGCGTGAGCGTTCTGGCGGCAGGGAATCTCTATATGACCAGTCACCAGGGATTATAGGCAATAGGAGAAGCGTAGGGGCGTTGCGGTTTCGGAGAGCCTTCCCCCTCGGGGAAAGGTGGCGCCGGGCGTCTCACGGAAGCCCGGTGACGGATGAGGGGCGTTGCGGTTTCGCAAAGCCTACCCCGTCGACTGTAGGGGGCGGCGTCCTCGACGCCCCGAGCGTATCGACGCTGTAGGAAACAATTGGAACGAACCCGTTCCCCATCCCCCGCCCCTATGTTTCGCGTCTCCGATTGCCTATTCAACGATTGCCCCCGCGTCCCCTGGTGACTGAGGGCTGCGGATTCTTTGCTTCGCTCAGAATGACAGGCGGGGAAGCAGTGCGAGACCTTGTGTTTCGCACTGTTTTCTTTTTGCGGCGAGAAAAAGCTTGACAAAAGTTATGTACTGTTATATACTGTTATAGTCCAAAGGGGGGAGCGCATGAAAATCGTATTACTCAACGGCAGCAGCACGCCGATCTATGAGCAGATCATGAACGCGATCAAGGAGAATGTCAAAAATGGCACTTTGTCTGCCGAGGCACAGCTGCCCTCGGTCCGGCAGCTTTCCAGGGAGCTGGGGATCAGCATTTTAACGGTCAAGAAAGCCTACGACGGGCTGGAAGCCGAGGGCTTCATCGTGGTACGGCAGGGCCTGGGGACTTTTGTCGCGCCGATGGATCCAAATCTGCTCCGGGAAGAAAAACAAAAGGAAGTGGAAGCCAGTCTCACGCACGCCTGCCAGGTCGCCAAGACCATCGACCTGGGCGAGACGGAGTTGGTCGCGCTGCTGCAATATATCTATGAAGGAGATGCTTGCAATGAACCAAATTGAAGTCGCCCATTTGCGGAAACGGTATCCGGCGTTTTCGCTGGAGGATGTTCAGTTCTCTATCCCGGCCGGGTATATCACGGGTTTCATCGGCAAGAACGGCATGGGCAAGACCACGACCATCAAATCCATCCTGTCCCTGATCCACTATGAGGGGGACATCCGCTTTCCCGCTGGGGCGGCGCCTTTTAGCAACCAGCGGATCGGCGTGATCATGGACGATTCCTTCTTGGCCAAGGACTGGAATATGCATCTGGTCAACCAGGCCATGAAGATCGGCTATGACAACTGGGAGGAGGATACTTTCTTTCGCTTTCTCAAGCGCTTCCGCATCGATCTCGGCTTGAAGGTCAAGGAGCTGTCCCGAGGCATGAAGATCAAGCTGATGCTGGCGGTGGCCCTGTCTCACAGGGCGGAGCTGTTGATCCTGGACGAGCCAACCAGCGGCCTGGACCCCAGCATGCGGGAGGAATTCGCGGAGATTCTGCTGGAGTTTATGGAGGAGGAAGGGCACACGGTCCTGCTCTCCACCCACATCACCCAGGATCTGGAAGCCGTTGCCGACTACATTGTGTTCATTGACCGGGGGCGCATTGCGCTGTCCCTGGAAAAAGAGGATTTCATCCGCTATTTTATGATTTTGAAGGGAGACGGGGACGCTCAGGCCAAGCTTCCGGCCGATGCCATTTTGGGCAGGAAAAGCGGAAAATACGGGGTGGAGCTGCTGGTCCGGCGGGACGCGCTGGATGCCGTCCCGGCAGGCCTCACCGAGGACCAGGTCTCGCTGGACCGCATTTTGGTACTCTATGGGAGGGAAATGGCATGAATGCTGTAAAAGTCGTCAAGCTGGATGTGTTGACCGTCCGGCCCTATCTCACACTGAAAAATCTGGGGATCTTCCTCGGCCTTGGAATCATTTATGCCGTCATCTGCAAAACCGGGTTTATGATGCTGTTCGTGGCGGAGACCGTCGCCCTGCTCTTTTCGGGCTATCCCTTCATGGCAGGGGAGAACGCGGGCATTGACCCACTGTACCGCCTTTTTGGCATTCCAAGCAAGGATGTGGTCAAGGGCCGCTACGCGGTCGGCATGCTGATGAGCGCAACGATGCTCCTCCTCGGTGCGCTCTTTTACTGGGTGGCCTCCTGGATCTACCCCCAGGAGGAGTTTGCGAAGACTCTGCTTCTCGTCGGGCCAAGCCTGTTTTTTACCATCTCACTGATCATCTTCCTGGAATATCCGTTCTATTTTAAGCTGGGCTATTTGAAGGGAAGAACGATGGCCAGCATTCCCTATTATGTTGTTTGCGTCGCCATTTGGCTTGGCGTCGGCCGCCTGCAGGAGATCGTGCGCTTTCTCACCGCCCACGCCGTTTGGGTCGGCGCGGCGCTGCTTACGCTCTGGCTCGCCGTGCTCTACGGCTCCTATCGGCTTTCACTTCGGTACTATTCCGGACGGGATTTTTGAACCATACCGGAAAAGAGGCTGCCTCCCTGGGGAGACAGCCTCTTCTGCTTGGGGGTATATTCAAATCTCTCTTCCTGTTTCCTGGTTTAGGTTCCGAACAGGGAATAGTGCATATAATCCTTATAGCCTTTCCCCCAGTAGATGCCGCGGGTGAAACCGTATTTGGAGAAGATCTGGTCGATGCTGCCGCCGACGGGGATGGAATAGGGATCGCTGTCCGGACGGAAATAGTTGCCGGTCAAGGCATTGCCATAGGGATCACAGTAGTAGTTCTCGTTGGGGTTGATGTCGATCGCCAGACCCACGCTATGCTCGGAAAGGCCGGCGGCGCGATAGCCGCCCAGGGAGTGGATGAGGGGCTTCTCCGGCAGGGCATAGATCTCGTCAAAGATGGCCTGCACTGTGGAGGCGACATTTTCGTGGACCGAGAGCGACCAGGTCCGGGTGTATTTTTCTCCGCTGGAATTGAGGTCCCAGGTCTTGACCGTGATCTCCGTCATGTGGGCCTTGGCTTCGCTGTCGCTGGAATAGGCCTCCCGGGGATCCGGAATGTCTACGCGGCCAAAAATCAGCTGCAGCTTCTCGCTCTTGGACATTGAGCCGTTGATCAGCGTCGTGTTGCCCCCGGAACTGCCGCTGTCCGCCAGGCTTACCAGGTCGGAGCGGACATAGCCGGAAATGCCGTTGTAGTTGATCTGATACCAGCCCTGCTTGAGGTCTTTGATGGTGCAGCTGCTGCCTGTTGGGGCACAGGCCAGAATGCTGTAATCGGTGCTGGGACCGGAGCGGACATTGGTATAGTACAGGAATCTGGCGGTTTTCCCGCTGAAATCGCTGTCGGAGCTTCCGTCGTCGTCCGGAGGGGCGGAGCCGCCGTTGCTGTCGGAGTTGGAGTAGGGGATCTCCAGCGTGGTGACCAGATCGGAGCGGACATAGCCGGTCTTGCCGTTGTATGTAACCTTGAACCAGCCCTGGTTGAAGCCCACGATGAAGCAGGTGCTTCCCTGGGGGGCACAGGCCAGGATCGAGGAGCTGGTGTTGGGGCTCTGGCGCACATTGGTCCAGTAGTCAAAGCGGGCATTGCCGATCTGGATGTTCTTGACCTCGTCCAGGCTCAGGTAATCCTTGTACATATAGCCGGTTTGCAGGTTGAAGATGACCTTGTACCAGTCTCCTTCAGCGCCGAGCACCAGGACCGCGTCGCCGTAGGGCGCAAGATCCAGGGTGGCGGTGGAGGTGCTGGGCCCCTGCCGAAGCCGTAGGCTGCTGGCGGTGACCGTGCCAATGGCGCTCGTCATCTCCGAGGCGGAGGCGAAGGGAGCAATCAGACCAATGGCCGAGACGCTCAGAAGCAGCGCAAGCAGGAAGGAACAAAGACGCTTGGAAGTTTGTATCACATCGATCACCTCGTTGTTTCAGTGTTGTTGTAACTAAATTGTAACTGATTGCAACATAATTGTCAACCCCTAATGTCTGGGAAAAATAGAAAATCCTGGGAGAATTCCGGCCATATCCCGCGATTTTGCTGTTGACTATGTCGAAATCCACGAGTATAATAAAGGGTGGATCGGGCGAAATCGGAATGAGATCCCGGTCCATCCAGTGAATTCATTACATGCTGTTTGCACAGTTTGAAAGGAGATTCCTATGCAAGCCTTCATGGACGCCATCGTTAAACCCATTGCCGGCCCCGGTCTGGAGCTGCGCCAAGTCCCCGTTCCCAAACCCAAGGCGGGCGAAGTCCTCATCAAGATCCACAAAACCGCCATCTGCGGCACCGATGTCCATATCTTTAACTGGGACCCCTGGGCCGCGGAGCACATCAAGAATCCTCCTATGACCATCGGCCATGAGTATGTGGGCGAGATCGCCGTGCTCGGCGAGGGCGTCACCGGCCTGCATGTGGGCCAGCGGGTCTCCGGCGAGGGCCACATCACCTGCCACCGCTGCCGCAACTGCCACACCGGCAACATCCAGTGGTGCAAGGACACCGTCTCCGTCGGCGTCGACCGCGACGGCGCGTTCGCGGAGTATGTCTGCATCCCCGCCACCAATGTCATTCCCATCGACGAATCCCTGCCCGAGGATGTGGTGGCCTTCTTTGACGCCTTCGGCAACGCCACCCACACCGCCCTCATGTTCCCCCTGGTGGGCGAGGATGTGCTGATCACCGGCGCCGGCCCCATCGGCATCATCGCCGCCGGCATCTGCAAGTACGCCGGCGCCCGCCGCGTCATCATCACCGACATCAACGACGACCGCCTCACCCTGGCCCGGAAGATGCATGTGGATGCAGCCGTCAACACCATGCGCGAGGATCTCAAGGAGATCATGAAGCAGCAGAACATCGCCGAGGGCTTCGACGTGGGTCTGGAAATGTCCGGCTCCGAGATCGCCTTCAAGCAGATGATCTCCTGCATGCGCAACGGCGGCAAGATCTCCCTGCTGGGCATCGGCAACAAGCCCTTCACCCTGAACATGAACGACATCATCGGCAAGGGTCTGACCCTCCAGGGCATCTACGGCCGGAAGATGGACAACTGGCATCAGATGTCCTATATGGTCCAGGGTGGCCTGGACCTGAGCCCCGTCATCACCCACCGCTTCCACTACACCGAGTTCGAGCAGGGCTTTGCCGCCATGAACTCCGGCAAATCCGGCAAGGTCATTCTGGATTGGACGACCAAGAAATAATCGTTGAATAGGCAATAGGAGGTATTATCTACATGAAATCTGCTTACAAAGCATTTGAAGCCGAGCTGAACGCCATCCGGGAGGCTGGCACCTGGCGCGACGAGCGCATCATCACCACCCCGCAGTATTCCCGCATCGACACCACCAAGGCCAAGGGCGTGGTCAACTTCTGCGCCAACAACTACCTGGGCCTGTCCACCCGCCCCGAGCTGATCGAGGCCGCCAAGAAGAGCTATGACCGCTGGGGCTTCGGCCTGAGCTCCGTCCGCTTCATCTGCGGCACCCAGGAGATCCACAAGGAGCTGGAGCGCCGGATCGCCAAGTTCGTGGGCACCGAGGACGCCATCCTCTACTCCTCCTGCTTCGACGCCAACGGCGGCCTGTTCGAGACCCTGCTGGGCAAGGAAGACGCCATCATCTCCGACGAGCTGAACCACGCCTCCATCATCGACGGCGTCCGCCTCTGCAAGGCCATGCGCTATCGCTACAAGAACAACAACATGGAAGACCTCCGCGCCAAGCTGGTGGAGGCCCGGGAAGCCGGCGCCCAGAAGATCATGATCGCCACCGACGGCGTGTTCTCCATGGACGGCTACATCGCCAACCTGCCCGCCATCTGCGACCTGGCCGACGAGTTCGACGCTCTGGTCATGGTGGACGACTCCCACGCCGTGGGCTTCATGGGCGAGCATGGCCGCGGCACCGCCGAGTATTGCGGCGTCATGGGCCGCGTGGACATCATCACCGGCACCTTCGGCAAGGCCCTGGGCGGCGCTTCCGGCGGCTACACCGCTGCCCGCCAGCCCATCGTGGACCTGCTCCGCCAGAAGAGCCGTCCCTACCTCTTCTCCAACACCGTGGCCCCCGCCATCTGCGCCGCCACCATCGCCACCCTGGATCTGCTGGAAAGCTCCACCGCCCTGCGGGACAAGGTGCATGAGAATGCCCGCTACTTCCGGGCTGAGATGGAGAAGCTTGGCTTCGAGCTGCTGCCCGGCGAGCACCCCATCGTTCCCGTTATGCTCTACGATCCCAAGGTCGCCCACGAGTTCTCTCGCCGCATGCTGGAGAAGGGCGTCTATGTGGTGGCCTTCTGCTACCCCGTCGTCCCCAAGGGCAAGGATCGTATCCGCACCCAGCTTTCCGCCGGCCACTCCAAGGAAGACATCGACTTCGTGGTCAAGTGCTTCGGCGAGGTCAAAAAGGAAATGGGTCTGTAATCCTATCTAAGGCGATCAAAACAGGCGGACAAGCAATGCTTGCCCGCCTGTCATTCTGAGCAAAGCGAAGAATCCGTCCCCGTCCCCTTGTCCCTGTTTTGCTTTTTTCCATATTTTCCCAACAATATTTTCCTTCGCCTCGGGCAAGCTATGGGCGGAGGGATGCAAGATGTCGAAAAAGAATCGCAAGCAAAGCCCGGAGATCCCCCAGGTCGGCAACGCCCTGGAGGTCCCCAACTATGTGACGCCCACCACGGATCTGGAATACAAACGGATCAACGACCAGGTGGACCCCAGCGGGATCGACTGTGAGAACTGCAGGACCGAAAACTGCAAGCATTGACCGGGAAAGCGCCCGCCTGCCGCAAAAACGCGACAGGCGGGCGCTGTTCTCAATCTCTTGTCAACTCTGCCGAGACGGCGGAGATCTCATAGGCGGTGCGGGTCTCGGTCTCCCCGTTGGGGAGGGTCTTGACATACTCCCTGCTCTGGAGCCGTCCGGTGAGGGTGATGCGTGCTCCGGCGGAGAGTGCGGCGATCTGCCGGGCCGTCCGCCCCCAGAAGATGCAGGGCAGATAGTCGGCGCGGCGGTAGCTTCGGTTCACCGCCAGCATCCCGTCACAGATCTCCCTGCCCAGCGGGGTGCGCCGGTAGATCGGATCCCGGCAGAGGGTGCCGGTGAGCGTCACCGCGTCGTCCGGCTCCTCGTCGGTGAGCTCCATCGTCTCCGCATAGACGGAGATCACCAGATGCCGTCCGCTTTCATCCACATGATTGTAGGAGCGGACCTGGCCCGTGATCAGAACCCGTTCTCCCCAGGCACAGTCTGTAGCGTTCAGCAGTTCCTGATCCACCAGCACCCGCAAGCGATCCACATTCCCGGACAGGCGCTCCACCCCCAGATAGAAGCTGCAAAACTGCCTGCCGTGGTTCTCATGGGAGAATACCGGGGCCGAATCCATGGTCCCGCAAAGACGAATATGATTGATGATGTATTCCATTTGTCCACCTCACTGAAGAATCTGGGACATTCTATTCAGCAAAGCCAGGAGATATGCAGGGTTGTGGATCAGTTTGTCTCCAGCATACGGATATACTCGCCCAGGACGGGTTCGAATTTCACGCCGTACCAGTGGTCGGGGTCGGGGATGGTCACTTCGATGCAGCGAAGGGTGTAGTCGGCGGCAATGCGGGCCGCGTCATAGGTGGACTTCCCCTGCAGCAGGGCGCCGACAAAGGCGGAAGCGTAGACATCGCCCGTGCCATGACAGCCTCTGGCGTAGCGCTTGTGGGAATAATAGCGGAAGTCGTCGCCTTCGAGCACTACCACGCCGGTGGTATCGGCGCTGAAGCTCACGCCGGTGAGCACGATGGTCCTGGCGCCGGCGGTGCGGAGAAGGTCCAGCAGTTTCCGGATATAGGCCTCGTCGTACTGCTCCTTGTAAGGCATACCCGTCAACATGCAAGCCTCGGTAATGTTGGGCAAAATCACATCGGCCTGGCAGGTCAAGCGCTTCATCTGCTCCACAAAGGCCATATCAAAGTCGGGATAGAGTTTGCCGTTGTCGGCCATGGCGGGGTCGACGATGGTGCGACAGCCCTCAGCCGCACAGCGCTTGGAAATCTCCTGGACGATGGCGATCTGCTCCGCGCTGCCCAGATAGCCGGTGTAGATGGCCTGGAAGCGAATGCCCTCCTTCTGCCAGTGGGCGGAGATCTTGGGCAGGTCTTCGGTCAAATCCCGGAAGGTATAGCCCGTAAAGCCCCCTGTATGGGTGGAGAGGACGGCGGAGGGAAGAATGACGGTTTCATGCCCAGCGGCGGATAAGATCGGCAGCGCCACCGTCAAAGAGCACTGGCCCAGGCAGGAGATATCCTGCACTGTCAAAACACGCTTGTAATCCATATAAATCGTTCCTTTCCGTTCGGTGTCATTTGACCGAAGCCGGAAGCTTTCGGCCATTGACAAATCTGTTGGATCCTGCTATCATTATAACGAAATCTGGCCCGGTGTATATGCTCAGTTTTCGCATTTTTTACAGGGCCAGTTTAATTGAGAAGCAGAGGCCGTCTCACGCAAGCCCGGTGACGGATGAGGGGTGTTGCGGCTTCGGAGAGCCTTCCCCCTCGGGGGAAGGTGTCGCCGGGCGTCTCACGGAAGCCCGGTGACGGATGAGGGGTGTTGCGGCTACGCACTGCCTCCCCCGCCTGTCATTCTGAGCGAAGCGAAGAATCCGTTCCCCCGTCCCCGGCATTCGTTCACCGGAACAGCTCAGTCCAATCGGTGCGCCCCTCATCCGGCCCTACGGGCCACCTTCCCCCAAGGGGGAAGGCTTTACGGCGGCGCG
>JAFOKO010000088.1 GCA_017419715.1 Oscillospiraceae bacterium
GGCGTTGCGGTTTCGCACTGCCTTCCCCCTCGGGGGAAGGTGGCACGGCGTAGCCGTGACGGATGAGGGGCGTTGCGGTTTCGCACTGCTTCCCGTGGCGCACACTGTGCGCCGCTACCGGTGGGGTGCGCACGGGGCGGGACCGGGAACCCGTCCCCTACGGGTGCTGCGCGGGTTGCGGGCGGCCAATGGCCGCCCCTATGGGTGTATGCGTTCGACGGTACATTTCTGTCCAGTCGGTGCGCCCCTACCAGGGGGCGGTGCAGGGACGGGCCAACAGGTGTTGGCACTGCAGACTTGTCAACTTTCCACTCTCAACTATCATCTTCCAGCTCTCCGCTGCCCATCGCCACCGCCCTCAGTTCCTCGCCTTGCTCCACTGGGGTCACGGTTCCGCGGGTGAGATCAATCACGTGGGCAGAGAAGGCCGGGGCCTGCTCTGCTGGCAGCAGCACATGGAGGCAGATATCGGCGCTGTATTCCGTATCGGAGATAATGCCCCCAAAGCGCTCCACTTCCTGCCGTAGGCGTTCCAGATAGCTGTAAGGCAGAATCAGATCCAGCAGCTTCCAGATCTGTTTCCGCGCGATCCCCGCCGCCTGGAGGGCATCCTTGGCAGCCCTGCCGTAGGCCCGGACCAGTCCGCCCGTGCCCAGCAGAGTCCCGCCAAAGTAGCGGGTCACCACACAGCAGACATTCTCCACGCCGCTGCCCCGAAGCACTTCCAACACGGGCATGCCTGCCGTGCCCTGGGGCTCGCCGTCGTCCGTATAGCGCGTAGGGCCGTCGTGGATGATATAGGCATACACATTGTGGGTGGCGTCCCAGTGCTGCTGGCGCATAGCCTTGATATGCTCCAAGGCCTCCTCCTCGGTCTCTGCGACCCAGATCCTGCCAATGAAGCGGGATTTTTTCTCAACAAATTCGCTCTGTGCATCCTGTGCAGGGATTTTGTAAGCGTCCATTTTATTATCCTCTTTGATAGACGGGCAAGCCGCGGCGTGGGGTGTTGGGAATGAAAAACAAAGGTTGATAGTTTCGGTATCCTTCAAATTGCCATCTGAACGATGAATGCAATTGTGCTCCGATTCTTTCTCGTTTCTTTTTCAACTTTCAACTTTTAACTTTCTGCAAGGTTTCCTCGTACTGGGCCAGACGGCCGTAGAGCACCTCGTCAAGCTCGGCCTCGATCTCGATACCGTTGTCCTTGTAGTCCACGCGTAGGACCTTTGCCTTGTTGTGAAGGGTCTCCACCTGGCCGCCCATGGCATAGGGCAGCAGGAATACGGCGTGCCGGAGACCCTTGCATAGTTCCCGTTCGATTACGGAAAAGAGCTCGTCCAGGCCCTTTCCAGTCTTGGCGGAGATCGCCACCTTGTCCGGACCGATGGGCAGGGCCTCCGGTTGCACCAGGTCCGCTTTGTTGTAGCAACGGATCACCGGAGTCTCGGGCTTTGCCAAGTCACCGATCAGCCGTTCCACCACCTGGATATGGGCCTCCCGCTCCGGGTCCGCCGCGTCGATGACATGGATCAGCAGATCGGCATAGCTCAATTCCTCCAGCGTAGCCCGGAAGGCATCCACCAGATGGTGGGGCAGCTTGGCGATGAAGCCAACTGTGTCGGACAGTAAGACCGTTAAGCGGTCGGAGATCTCCAGTTGCCGGGTGGTGGTGTCCAGGGTGTCAAAGAGGCGGTCATTGGCTGGGATCCCAGCCCCGGTCAAGCGGTTGAGCAGGGTGGATTTGCCTGTGTTCGTATAGCCCACCAGGGCCACCACGGGAATCTCATTCTTCTCCCGGCGGCGGCGCTCCACAGCCCGGAGCTTTCGCACCTGCTCCAGCTCCGCCTCCAGGCGGTCGATCCTGGCGCGGATATGACGGCGGTCGGTCTCCAGTTTGGTCTCGCCAGGACCACGGGTGCCAATGCCGCCGCCCAAGCGGGACAAGGATTTGCCCATGCCGGAGAGCTTCGGCAGCAGGTATTTGTATTGGGCCAGCTCCACCTGCAGACGGCCCTCCGCCGTTCTGGCACGCTGGGCAAAAATGTCGAGGATCAAGGCCGAACGGTCAAGGACCGTGGTGCCGGTGATCTCCTCCAGAGCCCGGATCTGGCTGGGGGACAGTTCGTTGTCAAATACCACCATCCCGGCTTCGTGATGCTCTGCCAGTTCCCGAATCTCCTGGGCCTTTCCCTCTCCCACGAAGCTGTGGGGGTCCGGCGCGTGGCGGTTTTGCAGGACCTTCCCCACACACACGCCCCCCGCCGTCTCGAGCAGAGCTTCCAGCTCGTCCAGCGTCTGCTCGGTGGCCTGTTCTTCCTTTTTAAAGCAGTCCGCGCAAAGGCCACAGAGGACTGCCCGTTCAATTGTATTTTCCATAGTTCCTCCTTGCTTCAGGAGATGCGCTTGCGCTGAAAAACTGAAAAAAAGCCCGCACCGAATCCAGGTGCGGGCTTAGACGATCTTATTTCAAGCCGTACTTCTTGTTGAAACGATCCACGCGTCCACCGGAGTCAACAAGCTTCTGCTTGCCGGTGTAGAAAGGGTGGCACTTGGAGCAGATTTCAACCTTGATGTCCTTCTTGGTAGAGCCGGTCTCGATGATCTCGCCGCATGCGCATCGGATGGTCGTCTGTTCGTACTTGGGATGGATACCTTCCTTCACTTCAGTTCACCTCTTTCTGTTATGGTAAAGGGCAGAATGCCCCGTGATTTCAATCAGCCCGCATATAATAACACAAGCTTTGAAAAAAAGCAAGTGTTTTTTTCATTTTTTTCAAAAAGTCTCAGCCACAAATACGCGCTGCCCGGCCTCTTCCGCGGCGGAACAGAGGTCTTCTGCCGAAAACAGGGAATACAACGCCGCCGCTCTGCACTCCAGGGCGTAGTAAGCGGCGTCTTCAGGGACTTCCCCCGCATGCACCAGGGGGAAGCGGGACTTCATCTCCCGCAACAGAGCCCGCCCGGTTTGATTGAAAGCCAAAATGCGGGCGTAGGGCGGCGGGCTTTCCAGGTCCTGCTTGCACAGACCCAGGCAGGCACACAGAAGCATCCGCTGAATCCGGGTGCGGGCATAGCGTTTGGATTTTGTCGCCTCCAAAATTTCCTCCACGCCGGTGCAGGCACGGCAGGCCTTCCGAAACTTGGACCAAAGCCCCTCCGAGCCATAGGGCAGGGCCGCAAAGGCTTCGTCTGGCAAGCTTCGGAGCAGGGCCAGCACAGCCCGTTCTCCGGCCTGCAGCGTGTGGATGGGAGCCCCTTCGTAGAGGTCGTGGAGGACTGTCGGAACGGCACAGTGCCAGGAAGCCTCCCGTCCCATTGCCTGTTGGGGCAAGCCTTGCCCCTGCCTGCCAAAGCTCTGCCGCAATGCGGAGGCGGAGGGGGCTTCCGGGTCGAGGGCGGCGGCGTAGTAGGAACCGGTGCGGTGGATGGGCAGGGGACACATTGGGCTGTTCCGGCGAAGGATGGCCTTGCAGTATTCCACAGCCAGAATGTCGTTGGGGGATGACAGCCCCGCCCCTGCCCCCAGGGCCTCCAGGGCTCGCTGGCGGGCCGTGGGATAGGAGCAGCCGCTTTTCAGCTCCCGCCGAAGTAGCACATCAAAGGCCGGGTCCAAGTTGGCTCTTGCGGTTGACATAATTTTATTATGGTCTTCCGATTCTATCCCATAGCACAGGAACTCACAGCCCAGCGCGGAGAGGATGCGAACCCCGCCCGCGGCAAAGCCCTCCGCCGAGGACAGGGCCACCGTGAGGGGCAGTTCCAGCACAAGGTCCGCCCCGCAACGCACAGCGGCCTCAGCCCGAAGCCGCTTGGGAAACAGCGCCGGTTCGCCCCGCTGGACATAGTTGCCGCTCATCAGGCAGACCAGGGCGCTCTTCTCCCCCGCCCGCTCACGCGCCAGCCGAAACTGCCGCAAGTGGCCGTTGTGGAAGGGGTTGTATTCACAGATAATGCCTATCGTACGCATGAATCCTCCGGTAAAAGATCGCCTGTCATCAGTCAAATCCGTTTTTTCCCGGAAATTATAGAAATTCTGCTTGCCTTATTCCGGGTTTTGTTATAGAATATGAGATGCGCTGTGGTTATTGTAACACAAATAACCAAAAAATCATAGAACAAATTTAGGAGAGTAAACGCTATGAAAATTCTGGTCATCAACGCTGGCAGTTCTTCTCTGAAGTATCAGCTCATGGACCCCGCCTCCGGCGATGTGTTCGCCAAGGGTCTGTGCGAGCGTATCGGCATCGACGGACGCTTGACCCACAAGGCCCCCGCCAAGGACATCAAGGTCGTCCGTGAGATCCCCATGCCCAGCCATGCCGAGGCCATCACCGCGGTGCTGGACATTCTGGTGGACCCCGTCAACGGCGTGGTTTCCTCTGTGGATGAGATCGACGCGGTGGGTCATCGCGTGGTGCACGGCGGCATGAAGTTCGCTGAATCCTGCCTGATCGACGAGGCTTGCCTGGAAGCCGTCCGCGCCTGCATTCCTCTGGGCCCCCTGCACAATCCTGCCAATCTGCTGGGCATTGAAGCCTGCCAGAAGATCATGCCCAAGAAGCCTCAGGTCGCCGTCTTTGATACTGCTTACCACATGACCATGCCTCCCAAGGCCTACCGCTACGCCATTCCCGATGAGTACTACGAGAAGGACAGCCTTCGCCGCTACGGCTTCCATGGCACCTCTCACCGCTACATCGCCAAGCGTGTAGAAGCCCTCATGGGCAAGGGCCTGAAGGTCATCAACTGCCACCTGGGCAACGGCTCCTCTCTGGCCGCCATTCTGGACGGCAAGTGCCAGGACACCTCCATGGGTCTGTCCCCCCTGTGCGGCGTGCCCATGGGCACCCGTGTGGGCGACATTGACACCACCGTGGCCCAGTACATCTGCAAGAATTACAACAAGTCCATGGACGAGGTCATGAACATCCTCAACAAGAAGTCCGGCGTGTTCGGCCTGTCCGGCGGCGTGAGCTCCGACTTCCGTGATCTGGAAGCCGCTGCCGCCGAAGGCAACGAGAAGGCCCAGCTGGCCCTGGACAAGTTCGCCTACGAAGTCAAGAAGTACATCGGTGCCTATGCCGCCGCCCTGGGCGGACTGGATGTTCTGGTCTTCACCGCCGGTGTGGGTGAGAACGGCGTGCTGATGCGCTCCATGATTTGCGAAGGTCTGGAATTCCTGGGCGTCAAGCTGGACCAGGAGAAGAACAAGCTTCGCGGCGACGAGCGGATCATCTCCGCCGACGATTCCAAGGTCAAGATCTGGGTCATCCCCACCAACGAGGAGCTCATGATCGCCCAAGATACCGCCGAGCTGGCAAAGTAAACCGTTTCCAATTGGAAAAGCCTCCCAAGCATCGGGAGGCTTTTCTTTTTTATTTTCACTTTTCCAGCGCCTTGGCGTAGTCCTTGAAGCGCTGGTAGTCCTCTTTGGTTGGGATGCCAGTGCCATAGCGGGTCTGTTCGTAGAGCGCATGCAGCGCCGCGTTCTCCGGCTTGTCGGCGATCTTGGCAACTGTCTCCAACTCGGCAGGGGTCAAGGCATACAGCCGCTCACCGCAGGGCGCCCGGCCGAGGATCAGCTTTTCATAGCGGCGGCGGATTTTCTTCTCCCAGCCGCTCAGCTTTTCCTTCTTTTGCTTGGTTTCCTTCTCGTCCAGACGCTCCACCACCAGGCCGTCCGTTACTGTCGGAGGCATCAGTTTTTTTGTTTTTGTCTTCTCCAAAAGTGTCCGAATCCCCAGGATCCCGCCAAAGAATGCCAAGCTCAAGGCCCCCAGCACCAGAGTCCAGCTCAGAAGATCGTTGAGCCAATCCAGATGAAGCTCCCGTTCTCCCTCCGGCGTGCTGGTAAACACCCTTTCGTCCTTTTGTTCTGCAGCTGTCTCCACAGGAATCACCCCGGTTTCCTCGACAATCATCTCGATGGGCTCCCGCTGGGGGCTCTTCTGCAGCAAAAAGGGGATTGCCGTAAGGATCAGACATCCGATCACAAGATAGCAGACAATCACCTTTCGGTTCTGCCGGACCATGCTGGACACAGAGACCTCCGCGTCTGCGGACATACGGATGTTCCACGCAAGCCGAGTCAGATTGAGATAGAGGAAGAAATTGATTGTCATCAGCGCTGTAAGCGCCAGGGAAAGGTCCGCCACATAGGGGACCCCCAGCCCTTCCACCGCCTTGCCAAGCGCAAAGGAGAGGAACGCAAAAATCAGCGCATAGGGAGAGGGCACCGTGATCAGAATCCGATCCTTGGACCGGGGCAGGAAGATGCCGCTGATCAGGATCGGCAGGCAGGCCAGCAGATAACAGGCCCAGTTTTCATCCTTCCAGGTCAAAAAGATGGTCACGCCCATGACGCCCAGGCTGGCCAGCAACCGAAAGCGTTTTTTCTCGATGTGGGCGCAAAGGAAACGAATGAGCTGGGCCGGGATCACTGTGCCAAGGGCCAGCAAGATGCGGATTTTCTCGTCCCCGTTGGCGGTGATCAAATTGATCAGAAAGGCAAAATAGAGCGTGATCAGCGACAGATGGAAGCATTCGCTCCACCGGATATGACGGTCCAGTTTTTTCAGCTCTTTCACAGGCGCACCTCCTTCTCCTCAGCATTCCAGTTGAGCAGATGAACCCCGTCTGCATTGCTCGTTCTGCCCTGCCCGTTGACGGAAAGGAAGTAGCCGCCCTTCGTGCCGGGCGTCTCCTGGAAGGCGCGAAGCGCCTCCCCACTGGGATCCGCGGAGATCGCCACGGGCAGCGCGCCCCGCAATGCCTCCGTTGGCACAGCTGCAAGGAAACTTCGGAAGGATTCCGTCTCCGGCGTCTCCAGATTGATTTGCGCCAGCGCGCTGTCTACCGTGAAGCGATGCTCGGGATTGGCGCCAAAGCGGACCCGGATGGGCAGGCCGCTGATGCAGTTGCGGCCATTGGCCAGCAAAGACACACCGACGCCCCGCCGCAAAAACAGTTGGCTCAGCGAAGAGGCCAGTCGAAGCATCTCCTCCTTGTCCGCTTCCGAGCCATTTCCCATATCCAGCAGAAAGAGCAGCGCCTCGTCGGTGGAATACTCAAACTGATTGACCTTCAGTTCTCCAGTCCTGGCGCTGGCCTTCCAGTTGATCAGCCGGGGGCTGTCATAGATCTCATAGGGCCGGATGGCCTTGAGCGCAAAGGGGTCCTCCTGCGCCATGCGGCGGGTGGTAATGGAACCGAGCATCATGCGCACCGGGAGCGACAGCTTTTGCACGGGAATCTTGGCGGGGTAGACCGTCATGGTGGTGAAGCAGTCCGTGGTCCGCTCCATGTGCAGGCTGTGAAACAGGTCCCAGGCGGAGAGCTTCACCTCGCTCACCGTATAGACCCCCCGCGTCAAACCATTCAGCTTTGCACGGTTCGTCACAGCGCGTCTGGCCGGAAGCGCCAGCTTCCGGCGAAGCATCATATTGTTTCTGTCGATCTTTTTTTGGGAAGCAGAGTAATTTCGTTTTACCACATACTGATATTCATAGGACGCCAGCGGCAGGATCTTTCGGTTCACGCTTCGCTCCAGGATTCCGGCCGCCTCGCCCTCGTTGACGGCGTTCTCAGAAAACTGGAAATCGATTCGAAGCTTTTGGTCCCAATACTTGCTGTAGATGCTCCTTTGTACAAAAAACAAAATGGCCGAGCCAAGTGCGATCCATACAAGCAGCAAGCGAACACCTCCTTTCGGTGCAAGGCCGCATTCAGCGTTCGAAGCGCTCGGTGGGCACCGGCGTGTGCTCCAACAGCCCCAGCAGAAGCTGTTCGCCGCTGCGGCGGTCCAGGCTGCCGTGGTCCATGGAAATGCGGTGGGACAGCACCGGAACCAGCAGCTTCTTGACATCCTCCGGCGTCACATAGTTGCGGCCCTGCAGCATCGCGTAGGCGCGCACAGCGTTCAGCAGCGCCAAAGAGCCGCGGGGGCTCACGCCGGAGACCGTGCCTTTTTTCCGCGTGCCCTGGATCAGCTCCACCATATATTCCAGCATCACGGGATGGACATAGATGGTCTTGCGCATCTCCTGCAGCTCCAGCAGTTGCTTTCCGCCGCAAACTGGCTGCAGCTCTTCCAGCGGGTCGTCCCGCATAAAGCGTTCCAGAATCGCAATCTCCTCGTCATGATTTGGAAGGCCCATGGACAGCATCATATAAAAGCGGTCCAGCTGAGCCTCGGGCAGAGGGAAGGTGCCCACCGTCTCAATGGGGTTTTGGGTGGCGATGACCAGAAAGGGCGCGGGGAGCTTACGCGTCACGCCGTCCATGGTGACCTGGCGCTCCTCCATGCACTCCAAAAGGCTGGACTGGGTCCTGGGGGTGGCGCGGTTGATCTCGTCGGCCAGAAGGATATTGCCGAACACCGGGCCGGGCCGGAAGACGAACTCGCCGGCCTTCTGATTGTAGTAGTTCAGGCCCGTCACATCAGAGGGCAACAGGTCCGGCGTGAACTGGATGCGGTGGAATTCTCCATCCAGAGAGCGGGCAAGAGATTTGGCCAGTACCGTCTTTCCGGTGCCGGGTACATCCTCCAGCAGGACATGTCCGCCACAGCACAGCGCGGTCAGCAGCATTTCCACCGTGGCCTCACGGCCCACGATCACCTTATTGATGTTCTGCTTGATGGCCGATAAAAGCTCGGCCGCTTGATTCAATTCCATGATGGTTCCTCCAGATCAAATATGTTGTTCCAAAATGGCCGCAAAGGCCTCCAGGCCTGTCCGGTCGGCTTCTGTAAAGCGGTTCAGCTTGGGGCTGTCAACATCCAGCACTCCCACCACACAGCCGTCCTTTCGCAAGGGAACGACGATCTCCGAGCGGGAGGCGCTGTCACAGGCGATATGCCCGTAAAAGGCGTGGACATCCGGAACCAGCTGGGTCTCATTTTGGGCGGCAGCAGTGCCGCAAACCCCGCGTCCCATGGAGATCACGATGCAGGCGGTGTTGCCCTGGAAGGGGCCGAGGATCAGCTTCTCCCCCTCCCGCAAATAGAAGCCCGCCCAGTTCAGATCCGGCAGTGCGTGCCAAAGCAGAGCAGCGGCATTAGAAAGATTGGCAATGGGATAGGGGATCCCGTCCACCAAAGCGGCCAGCTGTGCATTCAGTTCCTGATAGTTCGTCATAATGTTTCCTCCATTCGCATGAATCATGCCCCGCATGCCTCATTGAGCCAGGCGGACCAGTCCGCGTGGGCCGTCTGATAGTCGGTACCAAACGCCTGTTCGAAGTTGCATCGGCTGAAGCAGAAGATGCTCACCCGCTCAAAACCATAGGTTTCGGTGAGATAGCCAATGAAAGAGGCTGCCATCATCACGCTCATTTCGTTGCCGGGGTTTGCGCTGTTGGGGTTGCCGCTGTAGAGGAAGGAGTTCTTCATCGGGTAGCTCTCATAGAGATTTCCCCAGGACATCCCCCGGTCCAGGCAGGTGTAGGCAACGGCGTCACAGATCCGTTTTCTGTTCTCTGCGGTGTTTTCCAAGGTTCCGCCGCAAGCTGTATATGCATCGTAGTAGCTGCTGTTCTGCAGGTAGTCCCCATCCAGGGCGTACTCGCTGTAGGGATCCACACAGCAGCCCAGATACCAGGCATAGCCGAGCTCCTTCCATTCCGCTCTTTCATTGTCCAGAATGGACAGCAGATAGAGCAGCTCACGGAACCAGTAATAGCTTCCCATCTCCAGCTTGATTCTGTCGTCGTGGGCCTTCCATTCGTAGTCCTCATGCCGCATAATGGAGATCTCAACATATTTGTCCGTCCGGTCGGCAAACAGCTCATCGGGGCAGTTTTCCCGGAGATAAGCGCGTAGAAAGGCGAGGCTCTTTTGGGTGCGGTCCAGATAGGCGCTCAGGAAGTCTTCCAGCGGTTCGTTGGGCTGCAGGGTCGGCAGGTAGGCGGAAAGATGGAAGCTGTCAAACTGGGCGTCCAGGTTTTTCGCCCCTTCCAACTCCTCCGGGAAGGAAATGTCGGCGTTGTCCCCCATGCCGAACACGATGACAGTATTGGAATTTCTGTCATAGCTCACGCCTACTGTGCCTTCATTCTCTTCGGCAAGCTTCGCGTTTTCCGAAGCCAGGGCGGCATACTCAGAGGCTTTTACCGCATATTCGGTGGCGACGGCCGCCATCTCGTCCGCCTTAGCCGCGTATTGTCTGGATATGGCCCGCTGCTTCTGCAGGAAGAACAGGGAGGCGCTTAGAACGGCAGCCACCGTTAAAACGCTGCCCGCCAGGATCTTGATGCGATCACGCTTGACCTTTTTCAGATAGTCCACTTCACGAAGCGCCTCGATCGTGATCGGCTCCGGGCTGTTCATTTGTTGGTAGATTTCTCTGCATGCCGCGCATTCCTTCAAGTGCTCCGCGACCTCCTTCTCACTTTCAGGCAAGAGAAGGTTCTCCACATACTGTGGCAGCAGATCCTGCACTACATTGCACGAAAGCTGGTTGCGCATGTTCACTCAACTCCTTTACAATCGTTTGCTTTGCCCGGTAATACATCACCCGGGCCCATGTTTCTGACTGGCCGAACACGCCGCCAATCTGTTTGAAGGACAGACCGCCCAGTAACCGGAGGTGCATGATCTCCCGTCCCGGCTCGGGCAGTCGGTGAATTGCAATCAAGACCGTTTCCTGATCCATATCGTTTAGAACCGCATCTTCTGCAGAGTGAACGGACGGCTCCGGGATCTCCTCCAGTGAGACATCCTCCCGTTGCTGCTTCCTGTAATGGGTCAAGAGGACATTTTTGGCGATTCCGCAAAGCCAGGTTCCAATTTGGCTTCTGCCGTCATAGCGCTCGATGCTGCTAACGGCCTGGAAAAATGTCTCTTGCGTCAGCTCCTCTGAGAGATCTGCAGACCCGGTTTTTGCCAACAAGAACCGGTAAACCGTATTTGCATGTTGTCGGTAAATTGTGTCAAGGTCGTGCAAGCTCCTCACCTCTTTGTCCGTTAGTGTCAGAAATGGAGTTTTCGTTACTTCATTTTAATATATTTTTTCTAAAAATCAACACTTTCTTTTGACTAAAACAGTTTGGAGAAATGCACTTGCATTTTTTCTTGGATATGCTATAATGGCGGGAGAACCTTTGAAGGAAGCACGCTATGGAATACATGACCCATTCTGCCGAAGAAACCGAGCGCCTGGGCGCTGCTCTGGCTGAGCGCCTCTTGCCCGGAGATGTGATTGCCTTTTTGGGCGATCTGGGCGCCGGCAAAACGGCCTTCACCCGGGGACTGGCCCGGGGCTTGGGGATCTGCGACGCGGTGACCTCCCCCACCTACACCATTGTAAATGAATACCCCCAGGGGCGGCTTGCCCTGTTCCATTTTGATATGTATCGCCTCCGGGACGCCGAGGATCTGTTCGATCTGGGCTGGGAGGATTATCTCGACCGGGGCGGGGTGTGCGCGGTGGAGTGGAGCGAACATGTGGCTGAGGCCTTGGACGACCCCATCACAGTCACGATCGCAAAAGACCCCACGGCAGAGAACTGCCGTCACATCACTATCACAGGAGGGCGAAAGCATGCGGATCTTAGCCTTTGAATCCTCCGCCAAGGCAGTCTCCGTTGCCCTGCTCACCGACGGCGTGCTCACGGCGGAGAGCTACCAGAACGACGGGCAGACCCACAGCCGGACCATGATGAAGCTGGCTGAAGATCTGCTGAACAATTGCGAACTCGCCCCCGCCGATTTGGATCTGGTCGCCTGGGCCAACGGCCCGGGTAGCTTCACCGGCGTTCGAATCGGCGCCGCCGCCGCGAAGGGGCTCTGCTGGGGCGCGGAATTGCCCTGTGTGCCGGTTTCCACCCTGGAGGCTATGGCCTGGAACGCTGTCGATCTCGACGGCGTGATCTGCTGTTGCATGGACGCCAGGCGTAACCAGGTCTATAACGCCCTGTTCCGGGCAGAGAACGGCCAGCTCCTCCGCCTCAGGCCCGACCGGGCCATCTCTCTGGCGGAGCTGCACGAGGATCTGAAGGGCTTCTCCGAGCCGATCCGCCTTGTGGGGGACGGCGCGGCCCTGGCCTGGGGCTTTTTGCAGGACGCCGAGGCGCGGGCAGAAGCGGGCGGAACGAATGCGTGCCGCTGCTACCGGCTGCTTGCGGAGCATCACCGGCAGCAGCGCGCCTCCGGGGTCGCGTTGGCGGCCTATGTGGCCGCACAGAACGGCGTGCGGGAAGACCCCGGCACGGTCACGCCCAACTATTTGCGTCTGTCACAGGCGGAACGAGAACGCCTGGAAAAAGAGAAAGAACAAAAAGGAGATATGCATTAAAATGGGTTCGTTACATGTATTAGAACATCCGTTGATCCAGCACAAGCTGGCTATCCTTCGGAACAAAAACACCGGTGTAAAAGAATTTCGTGAGCTGATCGGCGAGATCGCCCAGCTCATGTGCTACGAGGCGACCCGCAATCTTCCCACGGAGGAAGTGGAAATCGAGACCCCGGTGGCAAAAACCACCGTGCGCATGCTCTCCGGCAAGAAGCTTGCCATCGTCCCCATCCTTCGGGCCGGACTGGGTATGGTCGACCCCATCATTGACCTGATCCCCTCGGCGAAGGTCGGTCATATCGGCATGTATCGGGATCCCGCATCGCACCTGCCTGTGGAATACTACTGCAAAATGCCTGCAGATGTTTCCGAGCGCCAGGTCTTTATCGTCGATCCCATGTTGGCCACCGGCGGCAGCGCCTCAGCAGCCATCTCCGTGCTCAAGGAAAAGTTTGGCTGCAAGCACATCGTTCTGATGGACATCATTGCCGCGCCGGAGGGTGTGGCCGCGATTCGCCGGGATCACCCGGATGTGGACATTTTCGTAGCGGCAGTGGACGAACGGCTCAACGAGCACGCTTATATCGTGCCCGGTTTGGGCGACGCGGGGGACCGGATCTTCGGGACAAAATAAGCTATGGAAACACTTCTTTCAATCGCGTTTGCGCTTCTGGCGGGACTGCTGATGTCCCGCGTGGTGAAGCCTCTGAAGCTTCCCGCTGTGACCGGCTATCTGGTCGCCGGTCTGCTGGTCGGTCCCTTTGTGCTCGGCAGACTGGGGGTAGACGGCATTGGCTTTACCAGTTTTGACAAGGTGAATGTGTTGAAGCCCATCTCCGATGTGGCCCTGGGCTTCATTGCCTTTGCCATCGGCAACGAATTCCGTCTTAAGCAGCTCAAAACCATCGGCCGCCAGGCCACTATCATTGCGGTATTTCAAGCGCTGGCTGCCACCTTTCTGGTCGATATCGGTCTGCTGGGGCTCCACCTGCTGATGCCGGACAAGATCAACGTGGCCGACTGCATTACCATGGGCGCCATTGCCACGGCCACCGCCCCCGCCGCCACGCTGATGGTCGTCAACCAGTACAAGGCCAAGGGTCCTTTGGTGGATATTCTGCTTCCCATCGTCGCGTTGGACGACGCGGTAGGTCTGGTGGTCTTCGCCATCAGCTTTGGCATTGCCAAGAGCTTGATCGGCGGAGCCGGGGTGAGCGTGATTTCCGTCCTGGTCAATCCCCTGCTGGAGGTCACGGCCTCGTTGCTGCTGGGTTCGGCGCTGGGCTTGATCTACACCTGGCTGGAGCGTTTTTTCCACTCCCGAAGCAAGCGGCTTTGCGTAGCCATCACCTTTGTGATCTTCGCCGTATCCCTGTCCATGATCCACCTGGGCTTTCCCAACAGTGAACTGGAGCTCGGCTTCTCTTCCCTGCTGGTCTGCATGATGATGGCGACCGTGTTTTGCAACATCTGCCCCAGCTCTGAGGAGCTCATGGCAAAAACGGACCGCTGGACCGCGCCCCTTTTCGTTTTGTTCTTCGTGATCAGCGGCGCGGAGCTGGACCTCTCGGTCTTCTCCGACTGGGTCGCCGTGCTGGTGGGCGTGGCCTACATCATCTTGCGTTCCACCGGTAAGATCTTCGGCGCGACGCTCTCCTCCAAGATGGTACACTGCACCCCCACCGTCCAGAAATGGCTGGGCATCACGCTTCTCCCCCAGGCCGGCGTGGCTCTGGGCATGTCGTTGACCGTCTCCACCCAGCTCGGACCGGACGGCGCGGTAATCCGCTCCATCATACTCTTCTCGGTGCTGATCTATGAATTGGTAGGCCCCATGCTCACCAAGATCGCATTGACCAAGGCCGGCGAGATCGCACCCAAGGAGCTGAACCCGCCGCACGCGGAACCAAAGCGGCACCGCTAATGCGTATCAAAAAGAAATGCTGTCCCTGTGCAGGCAATCGCACAGGGACAGATTTTTTCATATCACCATCTCATAGGGGCCAATGTCCGCGCTATCCAGATACCTGGGCAGATCATAGGGAGAATAGATGCCCAGGTCTGTCACTACGCCGGAGATCAGCGCGGGCGGAGTGATGTCAAAAGAGGGATAATAGCCCCGCACCCCGGGGGCCGCCGTGCGCACGCCCATGGCCTGCAGAACGAAGTCCGGATCCCGGGATTCGATGTGGACCGCGGCCCGGTTGGGGTGGCTTTCGTCCGGAATGCCGGAAACAAAGAAGGGAATGCCCATGTACTTGGCCGCGATGGCGATTTGAAAGGTGCCGATTTTATTCACCACATGGCCGTCCAGGCAGATGGCGTCCGCCGCGCAAGTGAAGACATCAATGCCCTCCCGCTCCATCACATAGGCAGGCATATTGTCGGTAATCACCGTGGTCTCGAAGCCCATTTCCCGGCAAACCGTGGCGGTGAGCCGCGCTCCCTGGAAGTAGGGCCGGGTCTCGGGGCAGTAAAGCTTCAGCCGCTTGCCTCTGGTCCTGGCTTCCCGGAGCATCATGCCCACGATGGTCTCCCCAAAGCACTGGGTGAGAATTTTCCCATCGTCCGGGAACATATCCACCAGGAAGGCGGCCATCTTGGCGACTTTTCCGTAGCGCCGGTCGTTGGACGCGATCATGTGCGCCACAATGGCTTGATCGACCCGCGCGCCCGCCGCAAGGGCCTGTTCCGCAGCAACCAGACAGCCACCGGTGATGCGCTCCATCCGGGCCACGGTGGTGGGCCGGGCGTGGGAGATGGTGTAAGCTGCATCCCGGAGATAGGCCCGCTGCTCCGCCGTGCCCCGGTTTCGACACTCCCAGGCGGCCAGGGCCATCCCGGCCGCTGCCGCCGTAAAGGGGCCACAGCTCTGGGTCACCATATCCGCGATGGCTTGCGCGACCTCCCGATGGCTATGGCAGATCACAAATTCGACCTTGGCAGGGTAGATTCGGCGGTCGAGGATACGGACAGTGCCGTTTTCGTACCATGCCACATTCTCATAGCGGAGCAGGAAGGCCAGATCGTGATCCGCCCGCTCCGTTGCCACGGGGCCGCTCATTGGTAGAGCTCCTGCAGCGCCTGCCTGGCCTCCGCCCGAATGCGCGCCGCGTCCAGGGTCTTGTATTCGCCGTTTTCATAGAGGATCTTCCCGTTTACCATAGTCATGCACACATCGCTGCCCTGCACGGCGTAGCACAGCATGGCGGGATAATCCAGGGCCGGGATCAGATGGGGCTTATCAAAGTCGATGGCAACGACATCAGCCTTTTTCCCCACTTCCAGCACGCCGGTATCCGGTCTACCCTGGCAGCGTGCGCCGTTGACGGTGGCCATTTTCAGCACATCGGCGGGCTTGACCACCGTGGGATCGCCGGTGTAACCTTTGTGGATCACGGAGGCCAGGTGCATTTCCTCCAACATATTCAAATTGTTGTTGGACGCCGCGCCGTCGGTGCCGAGGGTGACGGGGATCCCGCGCTCGAGCATCTGCTGAATTGGGGCGAAGCCGCTGCCAAGCTTCATGTTGCTGGAGGGACAGTGCACCGGGCTAACGCCGTTCGCCAGAAGGATATCCATATCCTCCGGGCTCACCCAGACACAGTGCGCCGCCGTAGTGGGATTGCGGAAGGTGCCCAGCTTTTCAAACAGAGCAGCGGGCGTCATGCCATACTTTGCGACGCACTCCATCTGCTCCCGCTTCGTCTCCGAAAGATGGATTTGCATGCGTGCGCCCCGTTCGTAGCAGGCGGCGCTGTAGGCTTCAATTGTCTCGGGGGTGTTGGTATACTCCGCATGGATGCACAGGTCGATCTTGATCTTACCACCGTTGTAGTTGTGGTAGGCGTCGAAGAGGGCCAGGCCCTCCTTGCAGTCGCTGTTCTGGGCGTAGGGCAGCTCCTTCCGGCCCTGGGTGGAGCGGCAGAGATTGGCCTTCATGCCCGCCTCACAGAGCGCCTCGATGGTCACGGCGTTGCGGTAATACATGTCGGAAAAGGATGTCACGCCGCTGGCCAGCAACTCCAGGATCGCCAGCTCGCTGGCAGCGCGGATGCCCTTGTCGGTCCATTTGGCCTCTGTGGGGAAGATATAGTGGTACAGCCAGTCCTGCAGATTTAAATCAGAGCCGATCCCGCGCAAGAAGACCATCGGCGCGTGACAGTGGCAGTTGATCAGGCCGGGGATCAGCAGCTTCCCCCGCATGTTTTTGATTTCGTCATACGGCTCCGTTGGCGCGGTCTCAGAGAGATAGCAGATCATATCGTGATCCACTCCAAGATAGGCGTCTCGCAAGGTGCGCCATTCTCCCCTCTCCAAGACCAGAATATCGGCATGTGCAAGCAGCAGCTTCATTGCAGTAACTCCTTCGTTTTTTGTGTTTTCCGTATTAAATCGGCGTGATCTGGCAAACGGTGAGCTCCGTCCCATCTACGGTAAAGCGAACCTCCAGACCGGCAAAGCGCATGCCGTAGACCCGCTTCGGTTCGTTCTGATAGGACGGACGCGGGTCCTGGGCCAGCACGCCCAGCAGCGCTGCCCGCTTTTCCGCCGGGACCTGTTCCAGCAATTCCTCCGGGCAGCAAACTTGCAGCCGGGAGGACGGAGCAACGGCCGCAAAGCCGCCCACTGCCTCCGGCCTGCAATCGGCGTAGGGCAAATAGGGCTTGATGTCATAGATGGGCGTGCCGTCCAGCAGGTCGGCGCCCGAGACCTCTAAAACCGCACCCAATGCGGGGTCCTGCCGAACGCCCTCCAGGCGGACACAGGAGAGGCCGATCGCGTTTGGCCGGAAGGGAGAGCGCGTCGCAAAGACGCCCATGCGCGTATTCCCACCCAGGCGCGGCGGCCGCACCGTGGGCGACCATTCCGGCCGAACAGCCTCAGAAAACTGCCAGATCAGCCAGAGATGGGAAAAGCCCTCGATCCCCCGCAAGGCGTCCGGGTTGCGGTATTCCGGCTCGAACACGAGCTCGGCTCGGAGCTCATCCACCAGCCCGCTCTGCCGGGGAATGCCGAATTTTTCCTGAAAATCAGAATGGATACGGGCAATCACGCGAATCTCATGTTGTTCCATCTCAAGGCCCCCAAATCAAAGCAGATAGTTATCGGGATAACTCCAAATTATAGTATGGAACAGGTACTCCGTCGACGAGTTGCTGTTCTTCGCTCACAGACTGGAAATCGATTCTTTGATAGAATGCAAGCGCCGCCGAATTCCTTTGTTGACAGTCAAGTCTTACCGTTTTGACAGAAAGAAGTCAAGAAAGCGTCCGCCGTCCTCGTACCCTATCCTCAGCAGTCATATTATAGCAGAAAACACCCGACGCTGCAACTCATGATTCCGTTTTCATTTAGAAATAATGAAACATAAAAGTGAGGATCCCGCCACTGCCGGAACAGGATTTTTGCTTTGGAAGGAAAGATCAAAAAGGACGCCGGACATTTACAGGTATTCTACCGTTTCTTTGCGTTCTCCACGATCCTTGACATTCGGACCGGGATACGCAAAGAAAGCAGCGGTGTACATTCATACATTCATACATTCATA
>JAFOKO010000089.1 GCA_017419715.1 Oscillospiraceae bacterium
CCTTCCGTAAGGCTACTTACAAGGAATGCCTGGACATCATCTGCGACTGGGCTGTTGAGATCCCCGCTTACCAGCGCCAGAACTGCGTCATCTTCTCCACGCAGCGTATCAACATCGACACCATCACCCCCGATATCACGACCTTCTGGGGCTGGATGAGCGATATTGAGAAGATCGAAATGAGATAATCCCTGGCGACCCAAGCCGTAGCAAAAACTTAAAAAGGTGCGCCCACCGCCTGGTGGGCGCACCGATATTCAGCTAAATTCGTCGCGGCCTTGAGCTGCAAGAGGTGGTACACATGTGGAAATTCCTGATTAGGAGACTTTTACTAGGCTTGATGATCGTCTTCTTTGGCGCTCTCATCGTCTACGCTGTCATTCGCTGCCTGCCCGCTTCCTATATGGAAAAAATGGCGAGACAGCTTGCGGCCGGTTCTCAGGGCCGTGTCAAATGGCAGGACATGCTCGAAGTGCTGAACAAAGAGTACGGCATGGACGGCAGCATCATTTCTGGTTACTTCAAATGGGTCGGTGAAATGTTCAGGGGCAACTTCGGTGAGTCCTGGAGATTCATGCGGCCTGTCACGGATGTCTTCAGCGAAGTCATTTGGTGGTCTGTTCTGATGAATGTCATCTCTCTGCTCGTTGAGACTTTGATCTCCATCCCTCTGGGCATCCTTGCTGCACGCAAGCAGTACAAGCCCACTGACTACATTGTCACGGTTTTCGCCCTGGCATGTATCTCTCTGCCTTCCTTCTATATTGGCAATGTTCTTCGTTATATCTTTGCCGTTCGCAACCCCATTTTGCCGCTCTACGGTCTTACCGGCCGTGATTACAACTTCCTGAGCACCTGGGGCAAGATCGGCGATATCGCCAAGCACCTGGTTCTCCCCGTGCTTACCCTGGCGATCCTGTCTGTTGGCGGTCTGATGCGTTTCGTCCGTACCAACATGCTGGAAGTTCTGAATGCTGACTTTATCCGCACCGCCCGCGCAAAGGGCGTTTCCGAAAAGAAAGTTATTAACAAGCACGCCTTCCGCAACACTCTGGTTCCCCTCGTTACCATGTATGCCGGCATCCTGCCCGCTTTCTTCGGCGGCGCCATGATCACGGAAACGATTTTCCAGATCCCCGGTATCGGCAACTATTCCTATCAGGCTATGACGCAGGGCGATATTCCCTTTGCCATGTTCTATACGACTTTCCTCATGGTTTTGACGCAGGTCTCTCTGATTCTCTCGGATATTATGTACGCCGTGGTTGATCCTCGCGTGCGCATCAACTAAGGAGGTGCTTATATGGATAAGAATACTGAAAAAGATCTCAAGAAGGAAGCACCCCAGCAGGATCAGCTGAAACTTGACGACGCCCGACGGGTTAAAGTTCTTTCCCCTGGCATGCTTGTTTTCAAGCGTTTTGTCCGTAACAAGCTCGCTGTCACTGGTATTGTGATCCTTGTGATCATGTTCATCTATGCCTGGTTGGGGCCCGTCTTTTCTCCCTATTCCAGAGCACAAGTCTTTACCAAGATCGTTGAAGAGGCTGGCGATTACGCCACCGGTAAATTCAACACCGACCCCCGTCTCGTGGGCGACGACTCCTCTTCCATGAACTCCGCTGTTTTGAAGGCCCTCGGCACCACCAGAGATAAATCCACTGGTTCCTACGCGCTCACTGCCGGGCAGGAGATCCCCTTCGAAGTCAAGAGCGAACCCTATACCCTCCGCGTGATCAACCCCAATCCGAAGACCCCCACCGTTGGCGTGTTCGGAACCCAGCTGCTGGCCACTGTGGATATGAATGGCAATGTCATGTCCGACATCAATGCAGTGGACGACGCCCTGAAGGCCGCTCTCATTGCCAACTTTGAGTCCGGCAGCAAGGAGACCAGCATGGAATAC
>JAFOKO010000090.1 GCA_017419715.1 Oscillospiraceae bacterium
CTGCCAAGGGCACAGCTGGGTAGTTACGTCTGGACGAGATAAACGCTGAAAGCATCTAAGCGTGAAACTCCCCCTAAGATAAGATCTCCCATCCGAAAGGAGTAAGGCACGTCGTAGACTATGACGTTGATAGGTCGGAGGTGTAAGCACGGTAACGTGTTCAGCTGACCGATACTAATATGCCGAGGGCTTGACCTATAACAGCAGGCTCTAAAGTGCTTTCATGATTTGCTCCTCCTGTGTTCAGTTTTCAGGGTACAAGCCTTGAATAGTTGGTGTTGATTGGCTTGAGGGTCCACCTGTTCCCATCCCGAACACAGAAGTTAAGCTCAAGTTCGTCGACGATAGTATGCGGGCGACTGCATGTGAAAATAGATAACGCCAACACAAACGAAACTCCGGTCAATTGATCGGAGTTTCTTGTTTATTCTGCAAGGTATATGGAGGTGCAGATATGAGCAATGATATGATTCAGCCGCTTCCGGTTTGCGCTGTGACGGTCTGCATGGACCGTCCCCTCGGCAGTGCGCATCCCGATTATCCGGATTTTATTTACCCGGTCAATTACGGATACATTCCCGATTTGATTGCGCCGGATGGAGAGGAACAGGACGCCTATGTACTGGGCGTGAATGTTCCCCTGCAATGCTTTTGCGGTGAACGCATTGCCGTCATCTATCGGGAGGATGATGTTGAGACAAAATGGGTTGTTGTACCGGCTGGCGTTCGTTTGAGCGCCGTGCAGATCATGGAGCAGGTGCATTTTCAGGAGCGTTTTTTTCGATCTCATGTCGTGCTTTGTCGGGAATGTAACGAGGCTTGAAGGAAGGGATTGCATGAAGCTTTCAAAAACGGACATTCGTCGGGAGCTGGATCATCTTCCGTCTGGGTACAAGACCAGGGATTTGGACCAATTGATCTCGCGTCTGGTGCGCGCACAGGCAGATGTTTCGGCCTTGCGGGATGATATCTTAGCGGAACAGGACCTGCATCGAATTTACTATTATGTTACGCTTAAACAATTGAGAGATGTTCATGCCCGGATGGCCTTTATCCATGAAAACCTGCTCTTTTCCGACTGGTGGCATACGGATCAGCTGATCCACTTCGTGGCAGATCTGCCCTTTGTCGAGGCGTTGGACTACGCTAAGGGCTATGTGCAAAGCGCGGACCCTTTTATTCGCCGCTGGGGCTATGTCCTGTTTATCTCCCGTCTGGGCCGCGGTCAAGCGGCGGAGCTGCTTGCGCTGATGCAAAACGACGAGGCCTACTATGTCCGTATGGCGGAGGCCTGGCTGATTGCGGAGCTGACAATCGACGAGCCGGAGGCGGTCCATGCCTGGATGGCCCAAAATGCGCTGCACTACGATGTAAACGGCAGGGCCATTCAAAAGATTTGCGATTCCTTCCGCATCTCTGCTGCATGGAAAGAGCAGTTCAAAGCCCTTCGCCCGATGCTGAAGGAACGATAAAAAATCCGCCCGAGCTGGGCGGATTTTTTGCGCCCAGCTCGGACGAATGCTTGACCAGGTTCCGTTTTCTCTGCTTCCAAAACCGCTATTTGCAGCGCATGCGGCAGAGCAGGAAGCGCCCCTGGCCGCTGAGGCGCAAAGAGGCGGGCTCCGTGAGAAGGAGCGTCTCGCCCGGGCGGAGGGAGACAGACTGTGCTCCCGCCTGCGTTGTCTCTTCGATTGCAGTGCAGGTGCCATCAGCACAATAGAGTAAGAGCGTTTCTCCGGGTGTGGAAACAAGGGAGACAGGCGCGCATGGCTCCAGCGTCGTGTCGACCGTCATGGCTTCCATCGTGCCGCTGGCCCGCCCGCGGCAAAGCATGAGGTTGAAGTCCGTGCAGCGGCCCACGCTGTGGGTGGCGTCCGCGCCGGAAAAGGCGTGGACTGCATAGGGCTGCAGGCGAAGCGGCGCGCCGTCATTGTGCGTCAACACAATTTCACCTTTTATCGTGGCGATCAGTCGTTCATAGTCCGGCAGTACCGTGAAATCCGAGGCCTCCAGTTCCACCGTGGCAGAGCTGACCCGCCAGAGAAAATCTCGGTCGGCATATTTCGCCTCCGGCGGAAAAATCGCAAGCTGTGTCGTCGTCCCGCCGGACCAATTCGAAACAGTATAATCCTCCGTGGTCAACTTCCGCAAGGATGATCCCACCTTTCGTAAGAATGTGCTTCGGATCGAGCTCAATAACAGTCGTAGTTGTAGAGCACGCAAGAGAAATCCAACGCCTTAAGCTTTTCCCGCTGAATGAAGAAGGAACCCGTCCCTGCATCCCCCCAGCAGATGTCGATGCCTCGTTCCCGGTTTAATACAGAATTGAGCTCAAACAGCAGGGTATCGAGCTTCTCCAGCTCCCCCATTCTTGGGTCAAACTGGGTAAACAGCGGATAACCGCCGATCACAGCGTCGGGGAAGTGTGCTTCGAAAAGCTGATCGAAGTCTTCTTCCACATCGGTGAAGGCGGGGATCTCTTCGCCGGCGCCGTCCTTCAGACTGTCCTGCCGTAACTGTTCGTAGATATCCTCAAAGCGCTGATCGCACAAAGTCGGCGGCATCAGCCGCGGCTCTTGCGGAAGCAGTTTGTAAATCCCGGTGAACGGGAGCAGCGTTTCTTCCACTTTGGCCTGTGGAAGCTCCCGGGCATGGAGCAATTGACTTTCATCGGTGATGATGTGCGCATGGTAGATCACGCGGAAATTGTCCTGCTCTACCTGGTCTTCGCTCGTATTGCAATTCATGCCGTACAGGTCGTCCCCGGCGATGAAGAATTGCAGGATCCCCGTCGTCGGGAAGTCCGGAATGTGGGGCAGTCTCTCGAAATTCAACTGTGCCAGCAGAAGCAGCGGCTGGCCCTTGAATTCCCCACGCTTTCCCAATGGATACTCCATGCTTTTCGGGAAATAGGGGGTTCCGCCGAGCTTGTTTCCAAAGATATCATCGTCGCCTGCTTCCACTGCAAATGCCAGTGCGGGCTGAGGCGGAAGCTGCTGATAAATCTGGTTCAAGACCTTTTTGATATCCATGTTTATCTCCCTTTGTGACGCCAATTTGAGCGATTTCTTATTCTACGCCGAAGCCGCCCTTGCCGTCGGCGGTGAAGTGGGTGCTGTAGAAGGCCGCGCTGGCGGTTTCAAGGTATTCCAGATCCTGCACGCCCGCCGTTTCGTAGGAGCTGTGCATAGCCAGCTGGGGCAGGCCGAGGTCTACGGTGTTCATGGAGACATGGGCCATGGCAATATTGCCCAGCGTGGAGCCGCCGGCTTCGTCGGAGCGATTGGCAAAGAACTGGATCGGCACCCCGGCCTTCTCACAGACGCCCCGGAACAGGGCCACGGAGACCGCGTCGGAGGTGTACTTCTGCCCGGCGTGGGATTTGACCACAATGCCCTCGTTCATGTAGGTGCAGTTGGTGGCGTCGGTCTTCTCCGGGTGGTTGGGGTGGAAGGCGTGGGCGTTGTCACAGGAGAGCATAAAGCTCCGGGCAGTCATGCAGCGGTAGTCCTCATCGTCGAAGCCCAGACCGTGGGCGATGCGGCGGAGCACATCCTCCAACATGGTGGAATCCGCGCCCTGCTTGGTGCCGGAGCCGACCTCCTCGTTGTCAAAGCAGCACCAGACCTGGATGCTCTTTTCCTGCTTGCCCTTCAGGAAGCCCAGCAGGGTGCCGTAGGCGCATTCCAGATCGTCCAAACGACCGGCGGAAATGTATTCGTTTTCCGCGCCCCAGACCGTGGGAGCCATGCGGTTGTAGAGGAAGAGATCGGAGCCGAGAATGTCCGCCTCCGCCACGCCCAGCTCCTTGGCAAGCAGGGCCTTGAAGGCACCTTTCTCCAGCTTGCCGGAGCCGAAGAGCGGGACCATGTCGATCTGCTTGTTGAAGCTGTAGCCGTCGTTGATCTTGCGGTTCATGTGAATGGCCACATTGGGGATCAGAACCAGATCCCGGTCAAAGTCCAAAAGCCGGGTTTCATAGCGTTCGCCAGCCGCGGTCCTGGTCCGCACCAGCACCCGTCCGGCCACGCCCAGAGGACGATCCAGCCAGGTGGAGCAGATCATGCCGCCGTAGCCTTCGGTGTTGAGCTGGACATACTTGTCCCGGACGCGAAGCTCCGCGTTCTCTTTGATCTTAAAGCAGGGGGAATCGGAGTGGGAGGCGGTGAGGGTAAAGCAGGGGGCGGAGAGCTCGGTGCCCACCCGGAAGGCCAGAATGCTGGAGCCGTTGCGGGTGGTGAAATAGCGGCCACCGGGCTGGAGCGCCCAGTGCTGGCTCTCGGGCAGCTCAGAAAAGCCCTCGGCCAGCAGCATTTGCCGCAAATTCTCGACGGCGTGGAAGGCGGAAGGGCTCTTCTTCAAGAAGTCGATGAGGCCATTGACAGCGGAATTGGTTTGCATGGATGTATCCTCCTTATTTCTCTGTAATGCTTATTCTCCGTTTTCCTGGCGGATCACTTTGCCGATATTCCAGAGGGTGGCAGCCGTTTCGGCAGCCTTCTCCCGCTCGGCAGGGGTGCGGAACTCAAATGGCGCGGTTTGACAGCCGCAATCCATGCAGACGGCATAGACACACCAGCCGTTTTCCTCCTCCAGCATGCCAGCGCCGCCACAGTGGGGGCAGTCCTGGAGCACAAAGCGTTCGTGAATTTCCATGTTGATATGCTTCCTTTCTACTTTGGTGACTGCCCGTGGGCAGTTCGATCATCTTCGATTTTCGTAGGCAATTTCGTATGCCTTTTTTGGAATATACTGGGAGGCCAGCTTGACGATGACCCTTCCTTCGGCAATCACGATGCTGCCGTCGTCCGGATACAGGGGCATGGCCTGGAACAGGGCGCTGTCGGACAGTGCCTGCAGCACATCCTCGCCGGGGGTCTGCCAGGGGATGTTCATCCAGTCATTGAGATAATAATACACATGCTTGTTCAGTGGGATTACGGAGCTGGACAGATCGCTGTAATCCTCCACCAGGGAAAAGATCTCCATCTCGTTGTAATATACATTCGAGGGGAAGCCGCCAATGATGCACACCTCCATGCCGTTCCGGTAACCGGGGGTGGATTCTATGCGCTCCACCAGACGGGTGACGAAGGATTCCGTGGATCGGTGGGCTTGCGCCGAAACGGTGTAGGCCAGATTGTCGATCTGGAAGCTGAGGATCAGCAGCAGGCTTGCGGCGCAGCAGGCTGCCCCGTGCATCCAGGGTTGCCAACGCATTTGCCTCGCCGGGGCAGCTTTTGCGGGCTTGGCGGGCTTTGGCGCAAGGGCCCGGTCCACCAGAGCCAAACATAGCCCATAGCTCAGCACCAGGGCGTAGCGCATAATGGGCATGGCGTCGCCCATCAAAACCGTGAGATTCAGCGCCAGCGGCAGCAGGCAGCAGAGCAGCAGCGCCAGCGGCAGAAGGCCTGGCTTCCGGTTCCAGTTCACGCGGCGCATGACCTGGGCAAGGGCCCAGAGGGCCGTCAAGCCCAGGGCGGCGTTGCCAAGGACGGTGACGGAGGTGGTATACCTGGCAAAGCTTCGGGGGACGAAGTAATAGCGAAGAAATTCCTTGTAAGCCGACCGGATCTTGCTCAGAAGCGCGGACAGGCCCATCCCGCCAAAGGAGGAAATGTCCTTGTAGTCAAGCAGCTCCAGCTGCTTGACGCGAAGGAAGATCCAGAGCAGCAGCGCGTACAGCCCCAGGCCCAGGGCAAGAAAGGCCAGATACTTGAGCCCACGGCGGAGGATTTCCTTGGCGCTCTGCCCGCCCCCCAGCGCATCGAGGAGCACGCGGATCAGCGCCAGGGAAGCCGCAACGGCCAGATAGGCCTGGTAGGTGCCCACCGAGCAGGCCAGCACCGGCGCGGCAAAGAGAAATCCGTATTTGTACCGGGCAACCAGCCAGACGGAAAGCACCGCCAGAAAAATGCCGAAGCAGTAGGCGGAGGCCGTAAACAGGTAGAGGAAGGTGTAGGCCACGGATGGAAACACCGACATCAGCGCGCCGCACAGAGCGCTCAGCCCGGAATGCTGAAAGCGGAGCAAAGACGCGCTTAGACCGGCGGCAAGGGATAAAAACAGCAACGCCCAAAAGCCGATGACGGCCGGCGCCTGGAAGTAAGCGTGAAAGACGGAGGCGTAGTGCAAAAACCAGCGGCCGGAAATGGTCATCTGCTGTGCGTCAAAGACCCGAGATACGCCGTCTGAGTTGGGAATAATGTTCGTAAAGGCAAAAATATGGGCAAAGAAACCCGCAACAAAACAGCCTGCCGCCGCGGCAAGCACCGGGCGGGGCAGCCGATCCAGTCGGAAGGGTGCGGCATTGTTCTCCATAGAAGCCCTCCTCTGTTTTTCCCAATCATACCATAGCGAACCGAAAAATGCAAGAGAAACACCACATCTTGAAGCATTCCGTCCGACAATGGGTGCGGGCATGTTTTTTCGGCCTTTACAAACGAAGTTTTCTCTGCTATAATTTAAGAATATTAAAAGGGACAGAATTGCCTGTTTTGAGGGAACATCTATGACTGAACTTTCCAAAATCCGTAATTTTTCCATTGTAGCCCACATTGACCACGGCAAATCCACCCTGGCCGACCGCCTGCTGGAGGAGACCAAAACCGTGGACAAGCGGGAGATGGAGGAGCAGATCCTCGACAATATGGATCTGGAGCGCGAGCGCGGCATCACCATCAAGGCCCGCGCTGTCAAGCTCAACTACCGGGCCGACGATGGGCAGGACTATGTTCTGAATCTGATCGACACGCCGGGCCATGTGGACTTCAATTACGAGGTCTCCCGCTCGTTGACTGCCTGTGAGGGCGCGGTGCTGGTGGTGGACGCCTCCCAGGGCATCGAGGCCCAGACCCTGGCCAACACCTACCTTGCCATTGACGCGGGGCTGGAGGTCCTGCCGGTGGTGAACAAGATCGACCTGCCTGCCGCCCGGCCGGAGGAAGTCAAGAAGGAGATCGAGGATGTCATCGGCCTGCCCGCGATGGACGCGCCGGAGATCTCCGCCAAGAACGGCATCAACATCCATTCCGTGCTGGAGATGATCGTCCGGGATGTGCCCGCGCCCAAGGGCGACCGGGAAGCGCCCCTGCAGGCCCTGATCTTCGACAGCCAGTACGACAGCTACCGGGGCGTCGTGGTCTATATGCGCGTGATGAACGGCACCGTTCGCCCCGGCATGGATGTGAAAATGATGGCCTCCGGCGCGGTCTACAAGGTGGTGGAGTGCGGCTATCTGCACCCCAAGGGCATGGTCCCCGCCGACGCCCTCGGCGCGGGCGAGGTCGGTTATTTGACCGCCTCCATCAAGACCATCTCCGACACCCGCGTGGGTGACACCGTCACCGGCGCGGAGAACCCCGCCGCGGAGCCCCTGCCCGGCTACAAGACCTGCCAGCCCATGGTCTATTCCGGCGTCTACCCCGCCGATGGCTCCAAATACGGCGACTTGCGCGACGCGCTGGAAAAGCTCAAGCTCAACGACGCGTCCATGTACTACACCCAGGAAAATTCCATCGCCCTGGGCTTCGGCTTCCGCTGTGGCTTTTTGGGCCTGCTGCACATGGAGATCATCATGGAGCGGCTGGAGCGGGAGTTCAACCTCGATTTGATCACCACAGCCCCCAATGTCGTCTATGAGATCGACAAGACCGACGGTTCCCATATCGCGGTCTATACGCCCATCAATTACCCCGACCCCATGGAGATCTCCCAGGCCTATGAGCCCTTTGTCAAGGCCAGCATCATCACGCCGCCGGACTATGTGGGCAACATCATGGACCTGTGCCAGTTCCGCCGGGGCGAGTTCAAGGACATGACCTATCTCGACCAGAGCCGCGTGGAGCTGCACTACGAGATCCCCCTCAACGAGATCATCTACGACTTCTTCGACGCGCTGAAATCCCGCACCCGGGGCTACGGTTCGCTGGACTATGAGCTGATCGGCTACCGGCCCTCCAAGCTGGTCAAACTGGACATTCTGCTCAACGGCGAGCTGGTGGACGCGCTGAGCTTCATTCTCTTCGCCGACGAGGCCTACGCCCGCGCCCGGCGCATTTGCGAGAAGCTGAAGGACAACATCCCCCGCCAGATGTTTGAGATCCCGATCCAGGCTGCCATCGGCGGCAAGATCATCGCCCGCGAGACGATCAAGGCCTTGCGCAAGGATGTGTTGGCCAAGTGCTACGGCGGCGACATCACCCGAAAGAAGAAGCTGCTGGAAAAGCAGAAGGAAGGCAAAAAGCGCATGCGCACCTTCGGCACGGTGTCCGTACCGAGCGAGGCCTTCATGGCAGTTTTGAAGATGGACGAGTGAGAAATGAAGGATTTGCGGACGCAAATATGAAGTACGCTTCGCGTATGAAGTATGGCTCCGTCCAATCATTTCGGATGTAGGGACAAGCATTGCCTGTCCGCGGTTGCGAAGCAAACGATCGCCCTGCAAGGGCGATCCGGCCGGGTGCGAATGCCGGACGAGCGCTGCTCATCCCTACGACATCTCACGAGGCATTTCCCCTCGCGTCCAAATATGCGCGAAGCGCATACTTCCTATGCCGCCAGGCAATACTTCATTTCCCCACAGGAGCGTTTACGATGAACGAATTAAAGCCCCTTGGCGTATATATCCACATTCCCTTTTGCCGAAGCAAGTGTCAATATTGCGACTTCTATTCCATCGGCGGCAGCCGGGACCGGCGGCTGGTGGACAACTATCTGCAGGCCTTGGCGGTGCATTTCAAGGAAGCCGGGGCCCGGGCGACGGATTACATCGTCGATACGGTCTACTTTGGCGGCGGAACGCCCTCCTTCTTCGGGGCGGACAGTTTGCGCCGCATCTTTGCCGAGCTCCAGCACCGCTTCCGGGTGGACAAGGACGCGGAGATCACCTTCGAGGCCAACCCGGATTCTGTGACGGACTCCCTGCTGAAAAAGCTCCGGGCCGAGGGCTTCAACCGCATGTCCCTGGGCGTGCAGTCCGACCGGGACGATGTGCTGCAAAAGCTGGGCCGCCCCCACAACTATGAGCAGGCCCGGGACGCCGTGCAGGCGGCCCGCAAGTGCGGCTTTGACAATGTCTCCCTGGATCTGATGTACGGTCTGCCCAACCAGACGGTGCCCCAGTGGACGGAGACCTTGCAGCATGTGCTGCAGCTCAAGCCGGAGCACCTGTCCTGCTATGGCCTCAAGGTGGAGGAAGGCACCCCGCTCTGGGAGTACAAGGACGCGGCAAATCTGCCCTCCGACGAAGCCCAGGCCGAGATGTATCTGAACACAGTGGCGATCCTGGAGGATGCGGGCTATCGGCAGTACGAGATCTCCAATTTTGCAAGACCGGGCTTTGCGTCCCGCCACAATCTCAAATACTGGATGGGAGAAGAGTACATTGGTTTCGGCCCCGCCGCTGCCTCGGACTTTGCGGGCAAGCGCTATACCTATGTCCGTGACATCGAGCGCTATGTGCGCGGCGTGCTGAAGCAGGATGTTCCCATTCTGGCTGAATGCGATTCCATCCCCGCCCGGGAGCGGGCCGGAGAATATGTGATGCTGCGCTTGCGTACCACGAAGGGGATCTCCCCGGAGGAGTATGAGAAGAACTACCTCATGCCCTTTGAGCCCCTGCTGGAGACCATCCTGCCGCTGGAGCAGCGGGATCTGTTTTACCAAAAGGACGGGCGCTGGATTTTGACGCCCAAGGGCTTCCTGGTCTCCAATCAAATCATCGGCCTGCTCCAGGAGGCCCAGGAGCGGAGCGAACCGCTGGCAAAGAAGCGGTGAGAATATGATTAGGCAATAGGCAATAGGAGAACGAGGCGTAGGGGGCGGCGTCCCCGACGCCCCGAGCGTATCGATACCGTAGGAAAAAACTGGAACGAACCCGTTCCCCGTATCGCACACACCCCCGGCAGCGGCGCACATCGTGCGCCATGGTACGCACTTCGTCAACGCGCCCCCGTAAAGCCTTCCCCGAGGGGGAAAGGTGGCCCGTAGGGCCGGATGAGGGGCGCACCGATTGGACAGAAATGTACCGTCGAACGCAAGCAGTTCCCCTGTTGTACCACAGAACAGCATTTAGCAAAAAAGAAGGCACATTCATGGCAAGAAAGAAACAAAAAAACGCGGAACCAATTTTCGTACTGAACAAAAAACTGCCGGAAAAGAAACAGGCCTTATTCCTCCTCTGGCAGCTCTTCCTGCTGCTGATCGGCTGTGCGGCGTTGACTTATTTTACCCTCCGCCTGTCCTACAGCAGTCTCAATCCGGAAATCTGGCTGGGTTACTGGGAGGATCTCTGGATCCCGCTGATGAATTTCGGGCTGATCTACGCATTCTGCCTGGCCCTCTTTGCGCTGATCGGCCGGGCCTGGATCGCCTATCTGGTCAACGCCTTGATCTGGCTGGGGGTAGCCATCGGCAATTACTACTTGATTATTATCCGCACCGACCCGCTGCAGTTTCAAGACCTCAGCTGTTTGCGCGAGGCGCTGGCGATTACGGGGACCCAAGGCTATGAGCTGGAGCTGAGCCCCCGAATCCTGCTGGCCGTGGGCGGTACGCTGGGCTACACGGCCCTGCTGGCCCTGCTGAGCCGCTGGAAGCCACGCTGGGGCATGGGTCGCCTGTTTGGCCTTGCGGCCGGGATCGCCGCTTTGAGCCTCTGTCTGGTGGCCGCCTGCTCCGGGAAAATGCTGAATTTGACCAAGCACTACGACCATGTGAACACCTGGTCCGTCACGGAGATCTATGTCTCGCGGGGCGTGCCCCTCTCCTTCACCCGCTCGGCCTTCACGGCCAGCGGAAAGCCCTCGGATTATTCCAAGTCCACCGCCGAGCAAACTCTGGCCCAATATACGCCGTCCGATATTCCAGCGGACCGGAAAGTAGATGTCTTCGTCATCATGCGCGAGAGCTATTCGGACCTTTCCGAACTTGCCTACGATCAGAGTGCCCTGGAACTCGCCTCCTGCTATGGGGCCTATCACGGCCTGGTGGAGGAATCCGTTTGCAAGGGCAATCTTGTCACCAACGGCTTCGGCGGCAACACCAAGGACGCCGAGCGCTGCTTCCTGACGGGCAATTACAGTCTGAAGGACTGGCGCAAGCCCACCAACTCCTACCTCTGGTATCTGAAAGAACAGGGCTACCGGACCGAGGGCGCGCACCCCTTCAACGGCTGGTTCTACAATCGCTGCAATGTGGACCGCTATCTGGGCTTCGACAGCTACAAGTTCCGCGAAGACGGCTTCGACGAGCTGGTCGGCGCGGACAAGATCGCGGAGGACAGCGTGCTCTATGATGTGATCTGGGATCAGTACCAGGCACATCTGCAGAGCAGCGACAGCCCCTACTTCAATTTCTCCGTCACCTACGAGGGCCACGGCCCCTACAGCTACAGCGCCAACAAGTACGCGAACCATAATGTCCAGAAGGATGCCAACACGGCCGACGGCTATGCCATGAACAACTATCTGGGCTGCTGTGCCAAGCGGGACCAGGAGCTGATGGCGCTGATCAAGCGCTTCCGGAGCTGTGAGCGGCCGATCGTCCTGCTTACCTACGGAGACCACAAGGCAACTTTGGGCAAGGATATCAACAACTACACCACTGCGGCCTACAGCCACTATGGCATGGATCTGGATCTTGGCACGGAGCAGGGCTTCTTCAACTACTACTCCACGGACTATGTCATCTGGATGAACGACGCGGCCCGCGCACAGTTGGGCTTCGACGGAAAGAAACTGCAGATCGGCCCCGTGATCTCGCCCTGTTATCTGATGAATGTCCTCTTTGACACCCTGGGCTGGGGGAAGGGCCCGGCCTACCTGCAGGCCATGGGGGATATGATGGCGGAGTTCCCGGTCTATTCCACCAAGGGCAGAGTCAGCATTGACGGCAGTCTGTCCACCAGCATTCCTGCTACCCACACCGAGAACTATCATCTGATGCAAACCCTCAGCTATTATTGGCAAACGGAATTTGTTTTTGAAGCGCAAGAATAAATTAAACATAAAAGGAAGGATACTATGGAAAAACTGTTCGGCAAAGACCTGGCCGTCAAGGCCTACAAGGCACGGCTGCTGGCAGTGGACGCTGTCCACCGTGCCGCCTCCGGCCACCCCGGTGGCTCCCTCTCCTGCGCGGATGCGCTGGCTGTCCTCTACTTCAACGAGATGAATGTGGACCCCGCCAATCCCCAGTGGGCGGATCGGGACCGCTTCGTCCTGTCCAAAGGACATTGCGCGCCGGCGCTCTATGCAGTGCTGGCCATGCAGGGCTTCTTCCCGGTAGAAGATCTCCAGCTCCTGCGCTCCATCAAGGCCCATCTCTCCGGCCACCCCGACATGCGGAATGTTCCCGGCGTGGATATGTCCACCGGATCTCTGGGCCAGGGCCTGTCTGCCGCTGTGGGCATGGCGCTGAGCGCCAAGATCACCGGCAAGCTCTGGCGCACCTATGCCATCTGCGGGGACGGCGAAATGGCCGAGGGCCAGATCTGGGAGGCGATGATGTCCGCGGCCAAGTGGAATCTGGACAATCTGTGTGCCTTCATTGATGTCAACGGACTGCAAATTGACGGCACCACCAAGGATGTCATGCCCACGGAACCGCTGGACAAGAAGATCGAAGCCTTCAACTGGCATGTGATCAAAATCGACGGCCACGACTACACCCAGATCCTGTCCGCTCTGGCCGAGGCCAGAAAGACCAAGGGCAAGCCCACCGCCATTTTGATGCGCACCGTCAAGGGCAAGGGCGTTTCCTTTATGGAAGATCAGGCCGGCTGGCACGGCAAGGCGCCCAACGATGAAGAGTTTGCCATCGCCAAGGCAGAGCTCGAAGCCAAGATCAAAGAACTGGAGGGGAAATGATATGGCAGGGAAAATTGCAACTCGCGCCGCCTACGGCAAGGCTCTGGTAGAATTTGCCGAAAAATATCCCGAATTGATGGTTCTGGACGCCGACCTGGCCATGGCCACCCAGACCAAGGACTTCCGCGCCGCCTATCCCCAGCGCTTCTTCGACTGTGGCATCGCGGAGAATAACATGGTGGGCATCTCCGCCGGCATGGCCGCCTCCGGCCTGAAGCCCTTTGCCAACACCTTTGCCATGTTCGCCGCCGGCCGCTCCTATGAGCAGATCCGCAACTCCGTCGGCTATCCCCATTTGAATGTCAAGGTGGTGGGCTCCCACGGCGGTATCTCCGTGGGCGAAGACGGCGCCACCCATCAGTGCACCGAGGACCTGGCCCTGATGCGGCAGATCCCTGGCATGACGGTAGTCTGCCCCTGTGACGGCCATGAGATGCGGCTGGCGGTGGAGGCCCTGCTGAATTATGACGGCCCTGCCTATCTTCGTCTGGCCCGCTCGGCGACGGACATTTTCACCGACGAGCTGCCCGACTACAAGTTCGAACTGGGCAAGGGCGTTACCGTGGCCGACGGCAAGGATGTGACCGTCATCGCCACCGGCATCATGGTCGGCATGGCCCGGCAGGCCCGGGAGCTGTTGGCTTCCGAGGGCATCTCCGTCCGCGTCATCGACATGCACACCATCAAGCCCCTGGATGCGGAGCTGGTTTTGAAAGCAGCCCGGGAGACCGGCGCCATCGTCACCTCCGAGGAGGCCTCCGTCCTGGGCGGCCTGGGCGGCGCTGTGGCGGAGCTCGTTGCCGAGAACTGCCCGGTTCCCGTCGTGCGCCACGGCGTCAACGATACCTTCGGCCGTAGCGGCACTGCCGCCGCCGTGCTGGAGCACTTCGGCTTGACCCCCGCTGGCCTGGCAGAGAAGTGCCGCAAGGCAGTGAGCATGAAAAAGTGACAAGAAATCGCTTGAGCCGCTTTTCATTTTTCGTTTGAAAACAGAGAGAAACCCGGGAACAGCATTGCTGGTCCCGGGTTTCTCTATCAAGCCTTTCCCCTCGGGGGAGGCGGGGATGCGGTGCGGATCGCGGGCGACCAATGGCCTCCCCTTCGGTCCCTTGGCGACTGGTTCCTGGTCACTTGTCGCCGCCGATCGCCCAGCAGTCGCTTATCCTGTGACGGTCAAGCTTGCGGCAGAGGAAGTGACGGACCCGGCACTGTTGGAAACAATGCAGCGATACTGGAAAGCGTTGTTGGAGCTGGAAGCCTTGACCGTTACGGAAGCGGTGGTCTTGCCGGACCAGTTGGACCAGGTGTTGGAGCCTGCTTTTTTATACTGCCACTGATAGCTCAAATCGTCTCCGGTGGCCGCCACGGTAAAGCTGGCGGATGCGCCCGGCGCCACACTTACGGATGCGGGCTGGCTTGTGATCACGGGCTTGGAGGCGGTAACAACGGTAAGCGTCACGACATTGGAGTAGACGGAGCCGCCGCTATTGGAAACTACACAGCGATACTGGTAGGCATTTTTGGCGCTCGTGGCCTTCACAGAGGCAGTCGCGGCAGTTTTGCCGGACCAGTTTCTCCAGCTGTTGGAGCCTGGCTTCTTGTACTGCCACTGATAGCTCAGCTCGTCGCCGGAGGCGACTACGGTGAAGCTTGCGGTCGCGCCCGGAGCAACGCTCACGGAGGAGGGCTGGCCCACGATGGCAGGCTTGGAGACGGTGACGACCGTCAAGGTGGCAGCCTCCGAGCTGACGGAGCCGCTGCTGTTGCTTACGATACAGCGGTATTGGTAGGCGTTTTTCGAGGCGGAGGCCTTCACAGAGGCAGTCGCGGCGGTCTTGCCAGACCAGTTTGTCCAGCTGTTGGAGCCCGGCTTCTTGTACTGCCACTGATAGCTCAGATCGTTGCCGCTGGCGACCACGGTGAAGCTTACGCTTTCCCCCGCTGCAGCTTGCACGGATGCAGGCTGGGAGAGAATGCTGGGCTTGGGCGTGACAGACAGTGTCACAACGGAGGAGGAAACGGAGCCTGCACCATTGGAAACGACACAGCAATACTGGAAGCCGTTGTTGACATTTGTTCCCTTCACTTCGACCATTGGAGTGGTTTTGCCGGTCCAGACGGTCCAGTTCTCTGCACCGGGCTTCCTGTACATCCACTGGTAACTGAGCTCTTCGCCGGAGGCTTCAACGACAAAGCTCGCGGTCTGCCCGCAAAGAACGCTTGCAGATACAGGCTGGGATGTGATGACGGGCCCGCTTATAAAGGAAAAGCCGTTTTCCACCGCATAGCTCTGAGCGGCGCTGCCTTCCGCACCATAGATGGTGAAGTCCGGCATCTTGTTATATTCCTGGTTCGCTTCGCTGAAGATGTAACCAAAAGCGAGAAATCCGATGCTTTGGACCTGCTCGGGGATGCACACGCTTTTCAGCGATTCACAGCCGTTGAAGGCCCAGTCGAAGATGCTATTGACGCTGTTTGGAATCGTTACCCTGGCCAAGGCGGTGCAGTCATAGAAAACGCTGAAGTTGATAAATGTGATGCCGTTCGGGATAGAGATCTCCGTTAGGCCGCTGCACTGGCAGAACGCACTGCTGCCAATGTACCGGACACTGTCCGGAATGGTCACATTGGTCAAGGAGCGGCAGCCATAGAAGGCGGATTCTCCGATTTTCATCACACTGTCGGGGATGGCGTAGGAAGTGCCTTGCTTTCCGGCGGGGTATTTGATCAGTTCAGTCTGACCCCGGTCAAAAAGGACCCCATTCAGGCTGCTATAAGTATTGCTGCCGGAATCAACATTGATGGCACGCAAAGCGTCGCAATTGGAGAACGCATAAGGGCTGAGGCTGGTCAAGCTTGCTGGGAGCGATACCGTTTCCAGAGCGCTGCATCTGGAAAAGGCGGTGTTTTCGATGCGTTCCAAACCGCTGCCCATGGTGATGCTCTGCAAGGCGGTGCAGCCAGCGAACGAGGAATAGCCAATGGACGATACACTGTTGGCGAGGGTAACGCGTTCCAGGGCTTCACAGTTCCGGAAAGCATAATCGCCGATGGCGGTGATGCCTTCAGAAACTCGGATCTCTTTGATGTAGGAATCCTTGAAGTTTGCCAACCAGGGGAGATCTTCCATCGTGTCATAGCTGTTGCCGATGCTGCCGCTGCCTTCAAACACGATCACGCCGGTGGCGGTATTCAGCGTCCAGGTGATGGTACCGTTGTAGCTGCCGGAGTATGTGATCGCATGGGCGGAGAGGGAAAGATGCGGGAGAAGCGCAAAGAGAATTGCGAAGACAAGGAATCTGGAAATGATTATCTGTTTCGTTTTCATGCAGTAAGTCTCCTTCCATTGTGTGATTAGACTGGCTGTTTTTTTGCATAGTAATCGGGCACATCTTGCAAGAATATTCCCCACTAAGTCGAATAAGCATAGGATACCGCATTCCCATTTTATCAAACACCGGGGGAAAATGCAAGAGAAATCGAAAAGAAAGCCTGCCATCCGGCCAAATCAGCAGAGCCGAAATGCCCGCAAAAAGGCGAGAGCTTTCAGCTGCCGCGGGAGAAACGCCGCACTGGGGGCCTATCGTTCCAGCAGCTTCAGCAGCTTTTGCTTCAGCGCCCCTTTGGCTCCGGTGTAGGGGTGCTCCCGGAGAGAAAGATTGCCATGGGTCCTGCCAAACAGCACTGTGGAAGGGTGCGTGAATTCCCGGAAGCCCCACAGCCCGTGATATGCGCCCATGCCGGAATGTCCTACCCCGCCGAAGGGCGCCCCCTTCACCGTCTGATGCACACAGACTTCGTTGACACAGCCCCCGCCGTACTGTTGGGTCGCCATTACCTGCCTGGCCCAGGCGATATCCTTTGTGAACAGATAGAGGGCCAGCCCGTGCTCTCGCTCCGCGATGGTCTCCAGCAGAGCGTCGATGTCCCTGTCCTTGTAGGGAACAATGGGCAGCAGGGGAGAGAAGAGCTCATGCTGGACAATGGGTTCGTCGATGCGCACGGGGTAGATGACCGTAGGCGCATATTTCCGCCGCTCCCGGTCCCCCTGTCCGCCCACAAGGATCCGCTCCCGATACTGCTCCGCCTCGGCGGCACAGCGATCCCAGGCGGCCTGGGTGATCAGACAGGGGTATTCCGGGCAGTGAATCGGGTCGGAGCCGATCTGGCGTCTCAGTTCCGCCTTCAATTCCTTCAGGAAGGGGAGGGCGACTTCCTCCGCCACCGCGACTTGGTTCACATTGATGCAGATCTGGCCGCTATTGAGCAGCTTGAAAAAGACGAGCTTTCGGGCCGCGTCGTGCAGATCCGCGTCCTTGCGAATGACAGCCCAGTTGCCGGTCTCTCCGCCCAGCTCCAGGGTCACAGGGGTCAAATGCCGGGCTGCAGCTTCCATCACATGGACGCCCACCTTGGGAGAGCCGGTGTAGAAGATCTTGTCAAACCGGGTTTGCAGCAGCAAGTCGGCAGTCTCGTGCCCGCCGTCCACCAGGGCCACATAGTGGTCCGGGAAAGTGTCGGCAATGAGATGCTTCAAAACCTCGGTGCAGTGGGCCGACTTGGAGCTGGCCTTTAGAATTGCAGTGTTGCCGCCTGCAATGGCGGCAGCCAGCACGCCCAGAGAGAGAAGAAAGGGGAAATTGAAGGGGCTGATGATCAGGCAAAGCCCGTAAGGCATTTTGTAGACTCTTGTGACCGTGCTGGGAAAGCAGGCCAGCCCGCTGAAATGAAGCTCCGGTTTGGCCCAGCGGCGTAGACCGTGCATGTTTTCGTTGATTTCAGCGATGACTTGCCCAATGTCGCAAAGATCACTTTCCATCTCGCTTCGGCCCAAATCGGCGGCAAGGGCGGCCGTGATCTCGTCCCTGTGCGCCAAAACAGCCTGCTTCAGCCGCCGGAGCTGCTGGATTCTCCAATCCAGATCCAGCGTGCCGCCGCTTCGAAAAAACCGCCTCTGCCGGGTTGCTAAATCTTGAATCCGTTCCTGTGTCCACATAAGTGTCCCTCTTTTCGTGTTGATGAAAAATCTAACATGTTCGTGCAATTTGAAGAGCTGGTTGAAAACAAACGCATGTTGCGTGATTCGCACCGGGCAATCGGTAATAGGCAATAGGAGACGGGGGGAGTCACTAGTCACCAGTCACTAGGGATTATAGGCAATAGGAGATGCGTAGGGGCGTTGCGGTTTCGCACTGCCTTCCCCGCCCGCATCACCCTGTAGGGGGCGGCGTCCCCGACGCCCCGAGCGTATCGATGCCGTAGGAAACAATTGGAACGAACCCGTTCCCCGTTCCCCGCACCCCGTAGGGGCGGCCAATGGCCGCCCGCAACATGCACTGTGCTTCCGGTAGCGGCGCACATTGTGCGCCACGGTACGCACCCAAAGCCTTTCCCCGAGGGGAAAGGCCTCCCGAAACCGCAACGCCCCCGCGCTCCCTGGTGACGGATGACTGGTGACGGGTCACTGGTCACTGGTCCCAGATGCCTTATACACATGAAATCCTCGTTTTGCGACGAACGCCAAATCTAACACCATTATAGCACAAAACAAAACCTGGAAAAAGAGGCTTGTTCAAAAGAATCAAAACTGGTCTAAATCCAAAAGTTTAAGAAAATAAGAAAAAAGGCTTGACAAATCGCTTGTTCTTCGATATAATTACCATGCTTGTTTGAGCCACGCTGGTATAGCTCAGTTGGTAGAGCAGCTGATTTGTAATCAGCAGGTCGGGGGTTCGAGTCCGTCTACCAGCTCCAATGAACTCCCAATCGGAACCCAAGCGGATGACCAAACAGCAACGAATATGGGGGAATTCCCGAGTGGCCAAAGGGGACAGACTGTAAATCTGCTGGCACTGCCTTCGGTGGTTCGAATCCACCTTCCCCCACCAACCCTGAGCGTCTATCTTGATAGAAATGGCGCTTAGGGTTTTCGTATATTTGCGCTTATCCCGGCGGAAAACCGGGGTTTTTCCATATTTTTGCCAGATTTTAGCCCACAGCACCGCCGCCGGAGAGATTTTTTCTTCGGCGGCGGTGCTATGTGTTTTCGTTCACAAAAAGTTATCATTTGTTTTTGAGGGTTATCGTTTGTCTATGCCATGTAGTCCTTCATGATCTGGATAAAAATTTTTTCACCGAATTAGGCAATCCGACAATAATCATCCGGCGGCAGAAAACTCTGCCGCCGGATGTTGCTATTGGGATTTTGAATATCAACTATGGATGCATGCTGAAGGACAAGCACATTGCGCCGTTGGACTGCGACATAGGATTTGGAGAGTTCCGCCGCGAGATAGAGTATAAGGCAGCCTGGTACGGGCGGGAAGTGCTATTTATACCAAGGGACTACCCCAGCTCGAAGCGCTGCAATTGCTGCGGCGTGGTGCACGCCAATCTCACATCACAGAAGGAATGGGTCTGCCCCAACTGTGGGGTAAAGCATGGCAGCCCAGGAGCGCTTCATTTGCTCGATGGACGCATGAACATGATCCGGCGGGCCTTCTTCCGAATCCTTCTTTCCTCCAGATTTTCAGTCACATACAAGCGTACCATATCGCTGCTACGAATAGATCAGGTCCTCGTAGATCGTCTCCTCCACGCTGTGCCGGATGTTGTTCATCAGACCCACCCACTTCAACTGATCCTGGCGCTTCATCTCCTCCGTGACGCCCCAAGCCTTCGCCATCTCCGGGATCATCCTGTCCAGGCGCGCCTGTGCCAGTTCCTGTACATCCTTCATGTGCGTCCACAGTGTCCCATCCATCAGCATATCCAGATACAGGCAGGGACGATGCTCCTTCAGATAATCCCTCCGTCTCATGCCCCAGGGAAAGGTCGGCCTCTCGTCCTGGGTCAACTCCGGTTCCAGAACGATATCCGGGATCCAGACCTCGCCCTCCCGGTGATAGCTCAGACCGTTCTCCGGGTCGATCATGTGATCCGTCTTGCCGATCAGGTCGGCGTAATACTCCAGATCGTACTGCTGCTTGTTCTTCTGGCTCATTTTCTCTGCTCCTTTCCGCGCGGTATCGCGCATCCCGCACTGTTTGACTTATCGACTTAAAAAAAACACATGGGGGCTGCTGTGGTTTACATAATATCATTTATTCTGCAAAAGGCAAGTGTTAGTTTCTATTTTTCCTTCCAAAATTACATGTTCGATTTTGTATATTTTAACAACAAAAAATGGCATAGTTTCGCTGCATAATCATGTATACAGCAAAAACTATGCCAATTCTCACAAACAGTCGAATTTATTGAGGTTTACAATAATTTGCATACTCTGCATGCAAAATGCAGGAAGCACTGCCGGAAATACCCTTAGCGATACCCTTAAAGGCTTGTAAACACATTAGAATTAAAAGACTGTATCATACATATTTCCCTTCAAGCGAAACTGATTTGCACAACATGGTATTGATAATCCACACTGGAATATGCGGATTGCATTTCGAATCCACCTTCCCCCGCCTGTCATTCTGAGCGTAGCGAAGAATCCGTTCCCCCGTCCCCGGCATTCGTACCGAATGCCATTTGCCGGAGGCAAATCATGCGGGGTGCGTTCGACGGAGGCGGACGGCAGAGTGCCGTCCCTACATTGTCGGGACGCTCGGGGCGTCGAGGACAGCGCCCTAGCGATCCAGCCAGCGGCAGGCGTTCAGGGCGGCGGCTGCGCCGTCGGCGACGGCGGTGGCGACCTGGCGGTAGGCCTTGGTGCGGCAGTCTCCGGCGGCGAAGATGCCCGCCGTGGGGGTAGTGCAGCTCTCGTCCGCCCGGATGTAACCCGCCTCGTTCAACGGGGCCAGGGCCGCAAAGGCCTGGTTCTCCGGCTCCGTGCCGATGGCCAGGAAGGCCCCGTCCACGGCCAGACTGTGTTCTTCCGCGGTTTCGCTGGATCGCAGGCGCAAGCCGCTCAGATGGTCTTCGCCCTCGTAGCCCACGCAAATGGTGGAATACAGGATCTCCACATTGGGCCGGGCCAGCACCAGGTCGATCATTTTCTGCTCGCCGGTCAAAAAGGCCAGGTTTTGCACCACCGTGACCTTCTTGCAGGTCTCAGCCAGCAGCAGGATCTCCTGCAGGGCGGTGTTGCCTCCGCCGATCACGGCCACATGGGCGCCCTGGTAGAAGGCCCCGTCGCAAACTGCACAGAAGGACAGGCCGTTGCCGATCATCTCCTCCTCCCGGGGCAGACCCAGGCGGCGGTGGCGGGCTCCGGCGGCGATGATCACGGTCCGGGCCTCGTAGCGGCCCGCTTCGCCGATCACGGTCTTGACAGCCCCGTCTTCAATGCCCAGCACGCTGTCCATGTCCACATCGGCCCCCAGAGCCATGGCCTGCTCCAGCATCCGCTGGGCCAGCTCATTGCCGGAGATCGTCTCAAAGCCGGGGTAATTCTCCAGCTTGGGGGAGAAGGTGATCTGCCCGCCGAATGTGTCTTTTTCCAGCACCAGCACGGACTTTCCTGCCCGTCTGGCATAAATCGCCGCCGTCAAGCCTGCCGGCCCAGCGCCGATGATCAAAATGTCGTAAATCATAAGTACCTCCAAAGTTGAAAGTTGAAAATGGAAAGTTGAAAGTTTTCGGAATGCTCCATTTTCAACTTTAAATGTGTCTATTCAGTTACCCCTTCCCCTCGTAGGGCGGCCAGAGCTCTGGCCGCCGGAAACATGTCAAATCGGAGGGCAGGGCGGCCTGAGGGCAGGCCGCCCTACGGAGCGGCTGAATAGATACCTTTAAACTTTCAATTGCATTAGCCCCACAGGGCCGACAGCATCGGGATGACCTGCTTTTTCCGGCTCATGACGCCGGGCAGGAAGAGGGTGTTGCCCTGAGGCTCCACGCCAAAGGCCTGGGTGATGTCGTCCGCGTTGCCCAGGAAGATGATCTGAGTGCCCTCCAGAAGCACATCGGTGAGCATCAGGATCATGATGTCGTAGCCGCGTTCCTTCTTTGCCAGCGCCATCTCGGCCAGGAACTCGTCCTTCCGGTCCAGCATGGAGACGGATTCCACACAGGTGATCTGGCTCACGCCCAGATAGTGGCCCGCGATGTGGAAGTCCTTGTAGTCGGCATACATCAGCTCCCGGGCCGTCTTGTCCGCGCCCAGAGAGGCGGTGAAGATGAACTGCCCCAGCTCTTCCAGGTCGAGCCCGCCGATCCGGGCCAGGCGTTCGGCGATGGTCTTGTCCCGGGGCGTGGCGGTGGGAGATTTAAAGATGACCGTGTCCGATAAAATGGCCGCGCACATGAGCCCCGCCATCTTTTTCGAGGGCATCAGGCCCTTTTCCTGGTACATCTCCGCCACGATCGTCGTGGAACTGCCCACGATCTCGTTGCGGAAGAAAATGGGGTTGGCGGACTGAATGTCGGCCAGCCGGTGGTGGTCGATGATGCCCAGCAGTTCCACCTGCTCCAGGCCCGGGACGGACTGAGCCGCCTCATTGTGGTCCACCAGCACGACCTTTTTGCGCCGGGGTTTGATCAAGTGGTAGCGCGACAGGGTCCCGACTACCTTGCCGTTGGCGTCCAGGATCGGGTAACAGCGGTAGCGGCTCTTGGAGACAGTCTCGCGCACATCGTCGAGATAGTCGGTCAACTGGAAAGTGACCAGATCGGCAGTCTGGCAGATCCGGGCAATGGGAATGGCCTGAAAGATCAGCCGGGCGGCCCGGTAGGCGGAGAAGGGGGTGGAGATGATGCAGGTCTTGGTTTCCAGCTCCCGCAACTCCCGGCTCAGCTCCGCCTCACAGAGGATGAGGCAGTGGACATTGGATTCCAGCGCCCAGCGGATCACCTCGGGCTGGTCACCGCAAACGGCAATGTAGTTTTCGTGGTCGAACAGCCGTAATTCCGAGCTCCGGGGCAGGCCGAAGACGACCTCGCCGGAGACGGTGTCCACACAGGCCCCCGCGTCGTTGAGCACCCGGCCCTCCAGCACGGAGAGCAGGTTGAACAGGGGAACATCCCGCACGACCGGGTCCTCGATGGTCTTCATGTCGTAGCTGGCCACATCGCCGGAGGAGAGCATCCCAAACAGGGTCCCGTCCTCGTTGGTGACGGGAATGGCGGTGATGCTGGCGTTGTTGCGCAACAGATCCCAGCCCCTGGCCACGGTCAAGGCCGCGCTCAAGGCTGGGGGCGTGTCGTAATCCAGGTCCAGGACCTGGGTCCGCATATCCTTGATGAGGATCGGCGGCTCAAAGCCAAAGCGCTCCAGGACGCGCTTGGATTCGTCGTTCAGCTGGCCTAGTCGGGCGGCGGTGTAGCCCCGTTCGCCCAGGGCGTTCTGCAAGGCCGCGTAGGACATGGCCGAGACGATGGAATCCGTGTCCGGATTCCGATGTCCGGTGACAAAAACCTGTTCCATAGATACCTCCTTAGTGCGGAAGGGAATCTTTTTTTCTTCCCTATTATGCCGGATTTTCCCCAATTTGTCAATCATTTTGCGGTCCGCTTTTTGCATTGAGCAGTTGCGCCCGATACTTCCGCCTCGTCGCCTCCCCGCCACGCATATGGCGCTCGGCTTTGTTTTGCTCCAGCACGGCCCGGACCCGGAGCCAGAGCGGCCGATCCACCTGCTCCAGCCGGAGGCTGAGGTCCTTGTGCACGGTGGATTTGGACACGCCAAAGCGCTCTGCCGCCGCCCGGACGGTCGCCCCGGTCTCCAATACATATTCCGCCAGCTCCCTGGCCCGCTTGTCGATGGTATCTGTCATTTCCGCACCTCCCAAGCATGGTTCGAAACAGCTTATGCAGACCGGGGAAGAATGATAACGCGGGAGGGCGGGGATTCGCCACCAGTCACCCCGCAGGGGCGACCATCGGCCGCCCGCAACCGCACCGCCTTCCCCGTCCACTGTAGGGGGCGGCGTCCTCGACGCCCCGAGCGTCCCGACCATGTAGGGACGGCACTCTGCCGTCCGCTCCCCGCACTGC
>JAFOKO010000091.1 GCA_017419715.1 Oscillospiraceae bacterium
ACCGCGTGGGTCACGGCCATGGCCTGCATGGTCTGGGAGGCCACCTGGCCCAGGTTCTCGCCGGTGACCAGGCACTCACAGCCGTGATCCCGGGCAATACGCTCGGCGATCCGCATCATAAATCTACGCATGATGATGGTGAAGTATTCCTCGGGGCAGTTGTCCCGGATGGCTTCCTGAATCTCTGTGAAGCCCACGATGTCCACGGTCATGCGGCCACAATAGCGGGACATCTTCCGGGCCAGCTCCAGCACCTTATCCTTAGCCAGCTCCGAGGTGTAGGGGTAGGAAAAGAAGTGAATGGCCTCCAGCTCTACGCCCCGCTTGGCGATCATGTAGCCTGCCACAGGGGAGTCGATGCCGCCGGAGAGCAGTACCGCCGCCCGTCCGCCCACGCCAGTGGGCAGACCGCCCGCCCCGGGCTCGGCCGGGCCGTGCACATAGGCCGCAAAGTCCCGCACCTCCACATAGACCGTATAATCCGGGTGGTGCACATCCACGGAGACCTCGGGATAGGCCTCCGCCAGCCGCCCGCCGATGGCCTGGGAGATCTGGATGGAGTTGAGCGGGAAGCGCTTGTCGGAGCGCTTGGACTCCACCTTAAAGGACTTGGCCGCCGCCAGCTCGTCGCCCAGGTAGGCCACGACGGCGTCAAAGATCGCGTCCTCACTCTTCTCACAGGGACGACAGCGGCAGAGGGAGACCGCGCCGAAGATCGTGTGGCAGGCCTCCCAGGCCCCGTCCACATCGCAAAGCTCGTTTTCCGGCTCCACATAGACGGTGGACTGCAAGATCGTCACCTTGAAATCCCCAAAGGGCCGCATCCGCCGCGCCACACTGGTCCTCAGCTTGTTCTCAAACATCTTCTTGTTCGCGCCCTTGAGCACGATTTCACCTAATTTCAGTAAAAAAATCTCGTTCATGAATGACTCTCCAAATGATTCATATTGTATTCTGCATTTTGCATTGCTCACTGTCTGCCAACTTTGTAGGTTCGATACTGGATCGCTTCGGCCAGATGCGCCACGCCGATCTCCGCCGCGCCGTCGAGGTCGGCGATCGTGCGGGCGACCTTGATGATGCGGTCATAGCTCCGGGCGGTGAGGCCCATGCTCTCGAAGGCCTCCCGCATGAGCTCAGCGCAATCGTCGCTCAGCGTGCAGAGCCGGTGGAGCTGCTCCGGGTTCATGCGGGCGTTGGAGACGGTCTCCGTTCCGGCAAAGCGCCGGTGCTGGATGGCCCGGGCGGCGTTGACCCGTTCCCGGATGGCGGCGGAGGGCTCACCCTCCTTCCGCGCCCGAAGCTCTTCAAAACTCACGGCGGGGACTTCAATGATGATGTCGATCCGGTCCAGCAGGGGGCCGGAAATGCGGCCCACATAGTCCTGCACGGAGCGCTCTGAGCAGCTGCAGCGGCCCGAGGGGTCCCCATACCAGCCACAGCGGCAGGGATTCATCGCGCACACCAGCATAAACTGGCAGGGGTAAGTCTCGGAGGCCGTGGCCCGGGTGATGGTGACGATCCCGTCCTCCAAGGGTTGGCGCATGACCTCCATGGTCTCCTTGCGAAACTCGGGCAGTTCGTCCAAAAACAGCACGCCCCGGTGGGCCAGGGAGACCTCGCCCGGTTTGGGAATGGAACCGCCGCCCACCAGGCCGGGGGCTGTGACAGTGTGGTGGGGGCTTCGGAAGGGGCGGACTGTCACCAGCGGATTGTCCGGGTCCACCAGCCCCATGATGGAGTGGATCTGCGTGACCTCCAGGGCCTCCGCCCGGGTCATGTCCGGCAAAATCGAGGGTAAGCGCTTGGACAGCATGGACTTGCCGGAGCCCGGCGGCCCCACCATGAGCACATTGTGCCCTCCAGCGGCGGCGATCTCCAGAGCCCGCTTGGCGTTCTCCTGCCCCATGACATCCTTAAAATCCGGCATGGCCCGGGGCGCTTCGCTCTGCACCCAGACGGGCTGGGGCTGGATCTGGGGACCGCCCTGCAGATGGGTGATGAGCTGTGACACGGAATAGACCGGAATTACGGTGATGCCCTCGGCCAGCGTGGCCTCCCGGGCGTTCTGCATCGGGACATAGAGGGTCTTGATGCCGCATTTGGCTGCGGCAATGGCCATGGGCAGCACTCCCGGTACGGGACGAAGCTTCCCCTCCAGGCTCAGCTCGCCCAAAAAGGCGTGACTATCATCCGGCAGACCGACCTGGCCGAAGGCGGAGAGAATGCCCAGCAAAATGGGCAGGTCGTAGACCGTGCCGCTCTTCTTCGTGTTGGCGGGGGCCAGATTGACGGTGATACGGGAGGGCGGAAATTTAAAGCCGGAGGTTTTCACTGCGGCCCGGACCCGTTCCCGGGCCTCCTTGACCGCCGCGTCGGGCAGACCGACGATCTCAAAGCCCGGCAGTCCGTTGGAGATAAAGCACTCCACGGAAATTCGGTAGCCCTCGATCCCGTTGAGCCCAAGCGTGTGCAGTTTGCTGATCACGGCAGTCCCTCCTCTCTGGATTGGATCTATTGTATCGCATTCGGGCAAAAAAAACAATCCATTTATCGCACATCCTACTGTTTTTTACATATTATGGGGATGAAAGCCTGTTGGTTTTCAGCTGTTAAGGAGGGAATACCATGCCGGATCAAATCAATTCTTCAGCCGGACGCCCCGCTCAGGAGCCGCGGGAGACGGTCCGCATCCATACCAGCCGGATCGAGGACGCCTGCATCGATAAGGATTGCATCGAGGATCTGAGGGTCTACTTGACCGGAAGTTCGCAGCAGGCCCTGGAAGGGGCTGTCAACGCCCGGGCCCGGAGCGCGGAACTGCTTCACATCTACATAGATGTGGCGCCGATCGCTTATAATCCCGGCCATTTCACTGCGGACCTCAGCTTCTTCTATCGTATTGGCGGGGAGGCCATGTCGGGCGTGACCCGGCCCGCCCCGCTGGAGGGGCTGGCTATCTTCACCAAGCGGGTGGTGCTCTTCGGCGGCCAGACGGCCACCAAGGTCTTCTCCAGCGCCGACAATGAGCTGCTGCCCGACGCCCTGTATCAGACCCACACCCCGGACTGTGTGGTGGAGGCCGTGGACCCGATGGTCCTGTCCTCCCGGGTGGGGGAGGGCGGGGACTGTCCCACAGTCGCCCCAGAGATCCCGCAGGCCGTCCGGGCGCTGTTCTCGGAGGAGCCTGTGCTGAACGGCGGACGGCAGCTCTATGTGACTCTGGGCCAGTTCTCCACCGTGCGCATGGAGCGCGGCGCCCAGCTTCTGGTGCCGGGAGTGAGCTTCGCCATGCCGGACCGGAGCTGCTCCGACGACCCAGGCACCCCCGACGAGCCCTGTGACCTCTTCGCCAAGGTGGACTTTCCCACCCAGGCCTTCTACCCCTCGGCACAGTAAACGGCACGCGGCCCGGCAACGGGCCGCGTTATTAAATGAAACTATGAAAGAATTGGTTTTTTGTCTTGACAAACGGGGGAGAGCGTGCTATACTGCCAATAGTTGAACAGTCGTTCAACTATTCAACTGAAAAGAACGAGGTGAGGTGCTTGAGCGACTTGAAATTCTATGATGTGGAGATGGATCGGACCGACTGCACGGTGATCCACCAGGAGACCGTGGATCGGGTGCGGGATACGATGCCCGACGAAGATACCCTCTTGGAGCTGGCGGACGCCTTCAAGCTGTTCAGCGATTCCACCCGCCTCAAGATCCTCTATGCGCTGATGGAGGCGGAAATGTGCGTTTGCGACATCTCGGTACTGCTGGGCATGACGAAATCCTCCGTGAGCCACCAGCTCCGGGTGCTGAAGCAGTCGAACCTGGTGAAGTACCGCAAGGCTGGCCGGGTCATCTACTATTCCCTGGCCGACGACCATGTGCGCACGATCTGCCAGATGGGCATGGCCCATGTCCTCGAAGAGGACGAGGAAATCGCTCCATAGGGGGCGGCGTTCCCGACGCCCCGCTGCTTACAAAACTGCAAAATATGATTTGATTTGGAGGATACCGTTATGAAAAAGAAATTCAAGATGGAAAACCTGGACTGTGCCAATTGCGCGGCCAAAATGGAGGACCTGATCCGCAAGATCCCCGGCGTGCACGAAGCCAATATGAACTACATGACCCAGAAGCTGAGCCTGGACGCGGAGGACGAGCGCTTTGAAGAGATCCTGGCTGAAGCCCAAAAGTGCTGTGACCGGGTGGACAAGGGTTGCAGGATCGTCACCAATTGAAAGAGGAACACCGAATGAATGAAACCGTCTTTCCAACCCAAAAGCCTGAAATGATCCTGTTTGACTACGGGCAGACGCTGATCGCGGAGGCCGCTTATGACGGCCTGAAGGGCACGGCGGCGGTCATGGCGCATGCGGTGGAAAACAAATACCATTTGACGCCCGAACAGGTGCAGCGGGAAGCCAATGTCATCAACCGGGAGCTGCAGCGCACGGACCCCACGACGAGAGCAAATCGGACCGTCGAAGTGCCCAACCACATGTTTACCGCCTACCTGTATGGATCTCTCGGCATCAAAATCAACTTGTCGCCGGAGGAAATAGACCGCGTATTCTGGGACGCGGCCTCTCCCGGCGCGCCCACGGAAGGCGTTCGGGCGTTTCTGGACTTCCTCTGGCAAGCCGGGATTCGCACGGCAGTCCTCAGCAATATCTCCTACGCGGGCTCCGTGGTCGCGGAGCGGATCCACCGTCTGCTGCCGGACAATCATTTTGAGTTTATCCTTGCCACAAGCGAGTACCTGTTCCGCAAGCCTCACCCGCGCATCTTCCGCCTCGCCCTGGAAAAAGCAGGCGTCAAAGCGGAAAACGCCTGGTATATCGGAGACGACTATGCCTGTGATCTGGCAGGGGCCCGAAATGCGGGCCTGCTTCCGATCTGGTATCAAGCCGCAATCGACTTCGAACAAGCTGAACACCAAGATGTGCTCCGAGTCCAGGCCTGGCCGGAGCTGGAGGCCATCTTGCAGAACTGCTCGGAGCATTTGGAGTGATCGTGATGTTTTGGAATCGAATCGCGGGCTTTTATGATTTCTTTGAGGCGCTTTACAACAAGCAGGTTTATGCCAATACCGGGAAAGTGGCTGCGGAATTCATCCGAAAAACAGACAATGTACTGGAATGCGCCTGCGGCACCGGCGCGATCAGCGTGTGGATCGCCGGGGCGTGCAACACGCTGGTGGCGACAGATTATGCGGAAAACATGCTGCGCAAAGCCAAAAAGAAATGCGACGGCTTCCCAAATCTTCGCTTTGAACAGGCCGACATCATGAAGCTGAACTATCAGGATCAAGCCTTTGATAAGGTGGTTGCCGGAAATGTGATCCACCTGCTGAAGGAGCCGCAAAAAGCCCTGGCTGAGCTGGAGCGAGTCACAAAGCCCGGCGGGCAAATGATCATTCCAACCTACATCAACATGACAAAGAAATCCAACCGAGCGACGATAAAACTGCTGGAGCTGCTCGGCGCGGATTTTAACAGACAGTTCGATCTGGCTTCCTACAAGGCGTTTTTCGCAAGCCTGGGCTATCAGAGCGTTGCCTATCGGGTGGTTGACGGCAAAATGCCCTGTGCAATCGCAATCATAAACAAAACATAACGAACCGAATGCGGATGGATGGAGTGATTGGAATGACCAAGAAACAAAAGCAAACGCTGTATAGGATCCTCCTGGCCGCCCTGCTTCTGGGGGCCGCCATCGCGCTGGAGCATCTCGGCATGCTGGACGGTCTTCCGTGGTGGGGGACGCTGGCGGCTTATCTGCTCCCGTACGGGATCATCGGTTGGGATGTGCTTTGGGAGGCTGTGGAGCATATTTTCCACGGGCAGGTCTTTGACGAGAATTTTCTCATGGCTGTGGCCTCCGTGGCGGCCTTTTGCGTGGGCGAGTACCCCGAGGCGGCGGCTGTTATGCTGCTCTACCAGGTGGGCGAGCTCTTCCAGAGCTGTGCTGTGGGCAAGTCCCGCAAGTCCATTGCCGCCATGATGGACATCGTCCCCGAATATGCCAACCTTGAAACACCGGACGGCCTCTCCGAGACCGACCCCGACGAGGTGCCCGTGGGCTCCGTGATCGTCGTCAAGCCCGGCGAGCGCATCCCGCTGGACGGCGTGGTGCTGGAAGGGGAATCCCTGATCGACACCGCCGCCCTCACCGGCGAATCCGTGCCCCGGCGGGCAGTTCCCGGCAGCGAGCTGATCTCCGGCTGTGTCAACGGCAGCGGCACGCTCCGCGTCCGCACCACGAAGGCCTATGAGGACGCCACCGTGACCCGGATTTTGGAGCTGGTCGAAAACGCCTCCTCCCGCAAGGCCAGAGTTGAGGGCTTTATCACCCGCTTTGCCAGGTATTATACCCCCATCGTCACGCTTTGCGCTGTCCTGCTGGCCGTCCTGCCGCCGCTGCTGCTGGGGAAGGAATGGGGCGAGTGGATCCGCCGCGCCTGCATTTTCCTGGTCGTGTCCTGCCCCTGTGCCCTGGTCATCTCCGTGCCCCTGGGCTTCTTTGGCGGCATCGGCGCCGCCTCCCGCAAGGGGATTCTGGTCAAGGGCAGCAACTATCTGGAAAGCCTCTCCAAGCTCTCCACCCTCGTCTTTGACAAGACCGGAACCTTGACCAAGGGCGAATTCAAGGTCAGCGCTGTTCTGCCCGCCACCGGAACGGAGGCGGAGCTTCTGGAGCTGGCCGCGTACGGCGAGAGCTATTCCAACCACCCCATCGCGGCCTCCGTGCGGGAGGCCTACGGCCGGGAGCCCGCCCTGGGCCGGGTGCAAACGGCCCGGGAGATCGCCGGGCAGGGCGTGCTGGCTGAGCTGGAGGGGCAGGAACTGCTGGTGGGCAGCGCCCGCCTGCTGAACGAGCGGGGCGTGGCTTTTGCCCCGTCGAAGGAGGCGGGGACCCTGGTCTATGTGGCCTTGGGCGGCGTCTATCGCGGCGTCATCGTGATCTCCGACGGGCTAAAGGACGGCGCGGCGGAGGCCTTGCGAGCCGTCAAAGCCGCCGGGGTGGACAAGACCGTCATGCTCTCCGGCGACCACAGGCAGGCCGCTGAGGCCGTCGCAAAGGCGCTGGGCCTGGACGGCGTGGAGGCGGAGCTTCTGCCTCAGGACAAGGTGAACGCCCTGGAAAAGCTGCTGGCAACCCAGCCCCAGGGCCGGACCCTGGGCTATGTGGGCGACGGCCTCAACGATGCCCCGGTGCTCGGCCGTGCGGATGTGGGCCTTGCCATGGGCTCCCTGGGCTCCGACGCCGCCATCGAGGCCGCGGATGTGGTCATCATGGACGACGATTTGCGCAAGCTGCCCGTCGCCATCCGCATCGCCTGCAAGACCCTGCGCATCGTGAAGCAGAACATCGTCTTCGCCCTGTCGGTCAAGTTCCTCATCTTGATTCTCGGCGCTCTGGGGCTGGCGAATATGTGGCTGGCTGTCTTCGGCGATGTGGGCGTGTCTGTGATCGCCATTTTAAACAGTATGCGCACCTTGCGCAATTGACAGGCCAGGGACAAGCACCTGTGCCCTCCATGGGGATTGCTTGTCCGCCGCATCTCTGGCTGCACCTGTATCATAGTGAATGCCCTGGAGCTCAGCGCTGGCGTTGCGCGAACACAAGCCGCTCCAGGGCTTTTGCTACGCCGTTTTCGTTGCAGGAGGCGGTTTGCAGGTCGGCGGCAGCCAGGGCGGGAGGCGTCGCGTTGGCCATAGCCACGCCGATGCCGGCAGCCTGCAGCATGGAAACATCGTTTAGATCGTCTCCGAAGGCCATCGTCTCAGATGCCGCGATGCCCAACTGTGCGGCCAGACTCAGAAGGGCCGTGCCCTTCTGAGCGTCCAGACGGTTGAGCTCAACATTGCGTGGAATAGAGCTGGTCACGGCAAGGTCGGGAAAGCGGGCTGCCAGGTCCGTCATGGCCTGTGCCCGCAACGCCATATCCCGAAAAAACATCTGGATCTTTTGTACATCGTGGCCTACCTGAGCCAGATGCGCTTTCAGCTCCGGCACAGGTGTGCGGAACTGCTGCAGCATTTCCAGGCTGTGGCGGTGTGGCGCGAAATCTGCTGCCCGGTCGTAGTGGGCCTGAGTCATCCAACCCCAGTTGTCCATGTAGCAGTCGTAGATCACCGGCAGCCCGTCCAGAACCGTCATGACCTCCACAGCCCGCTGCCAGGGGATCTCTGCCCGCAACATGGGCCGGGCAGCCCAAACATCCCAGACCTGGGCACCGTTAATGGTAATGGCATAGTGAATATAAGGCAGCGCCCGGACTTGCGCCGGGATGGCTGAATAGAAGCGCCCAGTGGCCGGAACGATCTCCAACCCAGCTGCAGCGGCGCGCCGTAGAGCCAGCTCGTTTTCTGCAGTTAGTTTCTTTTCTGTGGTGAGCAGCGTTCCGTCCAGATCCAGCGCGATCAATTTCACAGTAATCTCCCCCAATCGAAATCACCATGCCGATGGAAGGCCGGCATGGTGATTCGTGCTATTTCCCGTCCGGGAAGCTGGTGAAGGCCTCCCGCTCCATGGGCGGAATGCCGTTTCGATCTCGCTCCGCTGCAATGGCTCGCATTAAAAAGGCCATGTTCCGGGCCAGATTTCGCATGATCTGCAAGCCCTCCAGGTCCTTTCGCACATCCTCCGCCGTAAAGCCGTGGACCTGGTTCCAGTAGCTGGAGGAGGCTACCGGCATTCCACTGATGGTGAAATACTTGTTCAGCACATCGAAGCTTGCGGTGTTGCCGCCCCGGCGGCAGCTCACCACGGCCGCGCCGACCTTCATGTGCTTGGAAAAGCGTGTGCTGTAAAACAGACGATCCAGAAAAGACAGGATCGTTCCGTTGGGGGAGCCGTAATAGACGGGGCTGCCGATCACCAGACCGTCGGCGGCCTCAAATTTTGGGGCAGTTTCGTTGACCAGGTCCGAAAAGACACAGTGCCCCAGTTCCCTGCATTTGCCACAGGCCAGACAGCCCCGGATCGACTTTGCGCCCACTTGAACCAGCTCGGTTTCCACGCCCTCCGCCTCAAATGTGCGGATCATTTCCCCAAGCGCCTCGGCCGTACAGCCTTGCGGCCGGGGACTTCCGTTCAAAAGCAATACCTTAGCCATGTTAGTTCCTCCTGTTCTATTGGATCCACGCGACGGACGATTGAGAATCGCAAAAACGATTTTCGCACATTCAAATTATACTTGCTCCGGCCCAAAAATGCAACCTGGATCAAGGAGCTTTTTCTCAAAAAAAGAGGCGGAATCGTTCAAAAAATGATCCGGCTCGATGCTGGCGGCCCGGAAATGCCGGGACAAAAACCAGATTTGACATGCCAGCGCATAATTCCCCGTTTTTTGCAAAAAATAGCAGCACAAAATGAAAAAGAGGAGATTACAGATATGAAAGCAACCGGAATCGTTCGTCGGATCGACGACCTGGGACGGGTGGTGATCCCGAAAGAGATCCGCCGGACCCTTCGCATTCGGGAGGGTGACCCGTTGCAGACGACATGGAAAAGCTGGCAGTTATTCTGCATTGCCTTGTTGGCTTTCGCCAAAAGAGCTGGCTTGGAATAGTACATAATAACAAGCAAAACCGGATCAACCGTGTATATCCGCGAGGGGCAAAAAGCTTGCGCAATCGCAAAATCTCTTTTCGCATGACAACAAAGCAGGTTCCAAGCAAAGGCCCAGAACCTGCTTTTGGTTGAAACCTGCAAAGAACGATAACTGTGAAGCAGTCCACCACAGCTTATTTGAATCGGAATCAGTTCAGCGTCGCATACGCCTTGTAAAGGACTGCTATCCGGCGGATTCTACCTCATAGCCGAACTTGTAGAAGCGGAATCCGTAGTTCTTCACAGAGGGATTGGCGTCAAAGTAGCCTGTCATGTAGAAATCCTTGACGCCGTTCACGGTCTTTTGATAGCACTCCAGATAGCCGCTCTTTTCGTCGTTGGCAATGGTCTTGCTCTTGAGCAGGAACTGGCCGTCGCTGTCCGCCACGGGGACCAGCTCCCACAGCGGATCCGCGCCTTCATAGGCCGCATTGTTGGTGAGTTCGGCGAAGTTGCCGGACTTCCACATCACGATCTTGTTCTCACCGTTGGAGAAGCTGTAGTTGCCGTTTTCGTCGATGTGGACGGTCCAGAGCAGATCTTCAGCAGGATCCTGGATTCTGTCCTGCCCCGCCGCAAAGCTGGGCTCGCTTGCGAGCATATACCAGTCGCTGTAGTTCCCGTTCTGCACAGCCCGGGCGTTCCCTGGGTTGTAGATCACGACGACATCTCCGTCGCTCAGCTGCTCCACAGGAACATAAAGCGCATGGGTCGTTTTGCGCTCCAACGCTTCCAGGGCGGCGCGTAGGGCATTGCAGGCCTCGGTGACCTGGCGCGAGGTCTTCCCCGTGTCCGCAAGGACGGCCTGGGCGGCGGCAAGGGCTTCATCTACGACAGCCAGGGATTCCGGCGTGTAGAGATTGCGTTCCAGAGCCAGGGCCTCCGCGATCGCGGCCTCCAGCGCGCTTGTGTCCAATGTGGCGGACCAGACGATCAGTTCATCTCTGGCGCGCACACGAAGACGCTTACTGTACAGGCTGGAATCATCCGTGCTGTTCGCACCGTTGGCCTCGTCCACATCCCGGGAGCCAATGCCCACGCCCTCGATCATCATACCGACTTGGGCGTCCTTCAGAGCAGTGGAATCCTTTTGAATGTAAGCGTTGAGGAAGAACATGGCCTGTTCGCCGGAGCCGTCGTCTACATAGATCTTGTCGATGACGCCGGCGGTTCGATGAATCTCGGTAATGGTGCCGGAGACCTTCATCAGATTGCCAATGTTCTCGTCACGCATCGCTTGGGCACAGCTAACGGGAGCGGGCTCCAAGACATTCAGATCGTTGGAGATCAGCTGAATGGAACCGTTGTATTCCGGGCTGAGGTTCAGTTCGATTTCGCCGCAATAGTAGGTGATGCCGCCGTGCACGCGCACCTGCTCCCCGATGCAGTAGTAGCCGGAAACGGGAAAGCAGTTGATGCCGCGAGTCTCGTCCTGCACATAGATGCAGTCGAAGAATGCGGTATCCTTGTCAAAATCGGAGGCGTTTGAGGTGACCCAGCCCTCTATGGTGAACTCCTGTCCCGCTTCGCCCTCGTGCAGCTCCGCAATTGGCGTAATGTGCTCCTTCACGGGGCCATTTTTGAGGCAATCCAGTATGTTGCAGACCAGGCCGTAGTTCTCGTATTGCTCACTGGAAGGCGTGCCGACCTTCAGATCATAGTTTGAAATGAAGCTGGCTCCGGCACAAATCACGAAACCGCCGCCGGGCAGCTTCTCAGCGGTCACCAGGCCAAAGCTTCCCTTGGCGGCCATAACGCTGTCTGTCTCGTAGTTTGGGACATAGTCCTTGCCGGTGAAGTCCGTTTGATAGGAGGCGACCCAGGTAGATTCGTAGGGGGCGATCAAATAGCGGACAGCAAAATCGGCTTTGGGGAAATCCTCACCGCTGAATTCCGCAAAGCGCATCAGCATGGTGGCACCCACCGGCCGGGTGGCGCTCCCCTGTGGATCCAGGATGATGCTGTCACCACTGGTGGCGCCGACAATCAGGCCGCTTGCCACAGCCCACTTCATTGCAACAACTGCATAGCCGGAGATCTGATCGGCGTCTGGATAGTTGGACAGATCTGCCTGTGCGCTCACATCCAGCCCCTTGTAGATCGCAAACTTGTAGAGGAACAGCGCCATCTGTTCTCGCGTGGCGGGGGAAGTGCAGTGAAAGGTGTTAGAAGAGGAACCGCCGGTGATGCCGTTCTCATAGGCCCAGAGGATGGGCGTATAGGACCAGCTGCCTTCTTCCACATCTTCAAAGGGGTTTTCCACCGTGGGCGTTGGCCTTCCGGAAGCGGCCCACAGGATCGTGATGAACTGCTCTCGGGAAAGGATCCCGTCGGGGCTGAAGGTGTTGACGGAGGTGCCGACCATCAGGCTGCGTTCCAGCGCATAGTCCACATAACTGTGATACCATTCGTTCCGATTCACATCCGTAAAGCGTGCACAGGGATCGTAGGTGATGCCGGTGCCGTTATACCACTGATAGATGCCGTTGGAGGAGAGGAAGATGCCTTGGGTGAAATCGTGGTCACCCACCAGCTCCCGGCCGGTGAAGTTGATGCGGTAGGCCTCGCCGGTCTTCTGCTCGTTGTCCACCACGATGCCGCGGACGAAGCGCGTTTGAGCGCCGATGGCTTCATTGACGGTGTTGGAGATCGCGGCGGAAGAATACCGGCCGCTATCGACTCCATCCACAATTTCCTGGTAGTCCAGGCGGTCCGACTTGGAGAGGTTGATGATGCTGCCGCCCTTGGCGGTGTAATCTGCCAGAGCGTCCAGTTCCTCAGTCGTCCAGACGGGTGGCTGCTCTTGGTCGCTGATCCTGGGTACAGTGAGGACGACCGCCTTGTACTTGGCCAGGTTCTCCTTGGTCATCTGCCCGGCCGCAATGTACTGGCAGAGAATCCCGCGCTCGGCGCAAATCTGGAAGAAAGAGCTGTCTTGGCCGGCATAGTCACCGGAGACATAATAGTTCTTATGTCCGCTGTCCAGGCCGATGAAGGTTATCTGCTCCGGCGGATAGGAAATTTCGGAGATGGTCTTGGAAATGCCCAGCTCTTTGCCGTTGAAAAGCACAGTGAAGCTTACACTGAGCTCATAGCTCTTTTGGGCGGAAGGGTTGGTTGCAGAGGGCGTGAAGGGAAGCGACAGAAGCTTCGAGGAACCGGCTGCAAGCGTCTCGTTCAGCCCGGTTTTCTCTTCCAGAACACGGCCTTCCGCCTCGATTCGATAGCTCTTCAGCGTCAAACTGTCGGTCTCGGAGCCGTTGGTCAGCGTGGCGTTGACGGTCTCCTCCTCCCCCTGGACTGCCACAGAAACGGAAGTTTCCAGCTCGGCGGACAGGGGAAAAGGTTCCTTGACCCACACAGGTGCGGTGACGGCGATCTCGCCATCCAGCTCTACGACCTTGATATAGTAGTAGGCATCGGTGTTGTCCAGCGCAAAGCTTTCTTTGAAATAGACATCGTTGACCTCAATCTTTCGGAGGGTTTTTGCGCCTTCTCCGATGACTTCTACAGAGGCGATTTGGTCGGCGCGATCAGGATCGCTGATCTCCAGGCTGAAGGTGAGCGTCTGGGGCCGCTCCTCTTCGGGAATGGACGCGATGTCGCCTAACTTGTAGGTCTGGCCGTTGGCTTCCAGCTCATAGGAGATCCGGAGGTTCTGGTCCTCGGTGGCGTAGACGCGGCGGGCGTCCAGCGCCCGGTAGAGGCCGGTTTCGGAAAAGTCGTCAGTGAGAATGACATCGCGGCAACTGCTGGCGTCGCCCCAGTTGCCCTTGTGGTTGTCCTGATTGTTGGTCGGGGCCACATGCCAGCCCATGGACAGGCAGAGATCATACTGCTCGTAGGAAGGGAAATAGGCAGAGCCGCCGATCTTGCCCTCACCATTGCCGACCTCAATGAGGTTCAACACATCGTCTCGCCTGCTGGTATAGCCTGCAAAGTTATCGAAGTTGCCGAAGGTTTTGCCGGGATGGTTGAACTGGGAAACCACGGGGACGGCATTGCCGGCTTCGTCAAAGGGGAGATACTTCGTTGCGTTGACGCCGGTGACCTCCACGCCGTTGCGGGTTGTGACGGCCTCCGTGCCGTCGACGGCCAGGCCCTTCTCGGCATAGACCATCATGTCGTTGTAAAGGTGCATACCGGCGTAAGCGGTCTTGTTGTTCAACGCCGCGTTGTTTCGGGAGATCACGCCGTAGCTGTTGAAGCTGTTGATGTGGCCGGGACCGCCGGACCAGGTCATCTCATATCCGTAGGCACAAATGAAATCGTCGTAAAGCTCGTTGTAATGCTGGGCAGTGGCGCGGGCCTCTTCCCATAAGGTGGTGCTCTTATCCGCGTTCTGCAGCAGAGAACTCAGATCATAGTAGCTGGAGCTTTTGGCGGTGGCGGTGGTGTCGAAATAGTTGGAATGATCGGTGACGATCAAGAAGTCCATGTCGCTCACGCCGTGGGCGTGTTCGTAGGCCTCTTCCAGCGTACCGGCTCCGTCGGAGTACTCCGCGGTGTGGGAGTGGATCTGCCCAAAGTAGAGCGTCTCGCCGCTTTCCCCAACGAAGAAGCTCCAGGTCTTGGAGACTGATTTTCCATCAGCCCGGGTGATGGTGACGCTTACGCTGTGCTTGTCGTTGGACAAATTCCGTTCCGGGGTGTAGCTGAGCTGGTCACCCGTTGCGACGGCGGCTACTTCTTCCTCGTCCAGCAGCATCTGGAAGCTGGCGTTGTCCTGGACATTTGCAAAGGTGGCGGAGATCACAGGGCGCTTCATCTCTCCGGTGGCAGAGTTGGCTGCAGGGGTAACAGCCAGGATCAGCGGTTCGTCACGAACTGCAAAGCTCTGCTCCGTTTGATAGCTTTTGCCCAGGGTGTCTGTGACAAAAACGCGGATATGCAGACGGTCCGCCTGCTCCAAAGCGGAACTGGGAACAGTGAATTGGCCCGCACGACCGTCTAAGGTGATGTCGGCTTGCATGGTGTCGCTGAGCGTTGTATTTGCGTAGCTTACAAAATACGACGCGTCGATCTGCGTCGGCTCGCTTACATCGTTGATGATAAACCGCACAGGGCAATCCTGGCCGATGGAGGGATCGGGGGTGTTGAGCTGAACGCTGGGGTTGACCACATACCCCTGGCCGTCTTTGTCTTCCATGGGGTAGAAGTTCATGGCAAAGAGCTCCGGGGTATCGGATTTGTAGGTCCAGCCGCTGAAAACCTCGTTAAAGAACTCAATGCTGCAATAGTTCTTCTTGTATTTGGCGGTTTTGTTCTTCATCTCGTAACCGCCCGTGCGTTCCACGAGAGTCCATTGGGCGTAACCTTGCTTTGCGGCGTCTGAGGGCCAGTCGATCAGCAGGAGCGTTTCGTCGTTTTCCAGATGGGTCTTGGTGGGGTTGCCGTTTTCGTCGCTTTCGTCCACGACTACGCGGTTTTCCGGCATGGCAAGGAACTTGCCGTTGGTCTCAAATGTATAGACAGGGTTGGAATTGCCGGAGACATGGACAGTAAAGATCAAACCGCCGTCGTCAACATCTTCATAGGCGAGGGCGTTGTTCTGCAGCTTGGCAGCGCTTGCCAGGAGGGCGGGAGCTGCATCGTCCACGCCGGTGGGCTGGCCCAAAACGGCTTTTGCATAGTGGTTGTACACCACATATTTTTCACCGTTTACCGGCAGAGCACCGGCCTCTTGCACCTCGCCGACCCGCCCGTCTTCATCGGGGGAGCTTTGAAAGAATTTGAAGCGATAGAGATCGGTCTGATCCTTGCCGTTCTGATCGGTTTTGTCATAGTTGTAGGCTGTGATCGCGTTGTTGTACAGCTCCAGATAGATGTCGCCGCCGGAACTGTATTCCGCGTTTTTGATGTTGTAGTACCCGGCTTTTCCGCCTTGATCGGCCACAAAACACCACTTGGAACCTGCTTCGACCCCATCGCTTAGGACCAATTGCTTCGTTTTGCTGCCAACGGTTTTGGCGGTCAAGTATTTGCCGCCAATTGTGAGGTAGTAATCGTCTCCAGTTTGAATGAACAGGATGATGGCTGTTCCATTGGGAAGCTGGTTGATCTTGCTGCCGTCTGTGCGCACTTCAACGGACTTGACCGGCGCCTTGCCATTGTTGATGTCCGCGCCCATCACATAGTTGTTTTCCTGAAATAGTACGCCGTAGGCTTGATCGCCGGGCAGGCCTTCGATCGCAAGCGCTTCCTCGCCCTCCTCCGTAGCAAAGCTGAGGACAGGCATTGCAGAAAGAACCATGATCAGAGCCAGCAGCAAGGTCAATACTCTAACGTAGGGTTTTCTCATAGCGTTTCCTCCTCGTCTGTTTTTGCATGCATTCCAATCGGTAATATGCCAAAATCATACTCCATTCTAATCATAGCACAGAATTAGAAGAAATACTACAAAAAGTGACAGAAATAGCAAAAAAATTTTAAATGAGAAAATGCGATCAAAGCATGGATTTTATCGTTTTTCCATGGTATAATGAAAAAATAATAAAAAAGGGGACGAAACAAATGTATTTTGACTCGCATGCCCATCTGGATGATCAGCGCTTCGATGCGGATCGGGAAGAGATTCTGGCCGCACTTCCGGCCCAGGGGGTCGGACTGATTATGAATATCGGTTGCGACTTGAAAAGTAGCCTGCAAAGTGTGGCGCTGGCACATCAATATCCCTTTGTCTATGCCGCTGTGGGCTCCCATCCGGACGATGCCGCCCAGCTGGACGAGGCACGGCTCACCCTGTACCGTCAACTGTGTGCAGACGAGCGGGTCAAGGCCATCGGGGAGATCGGCCTGGACTATCACTACGAGGACCCCACCCGGGATGTCCAGCTTCCGGCCTTTCGTAAGCAGCTGGAGCTGGCTCGGGAGCTGGGCCTGCCCGTCATTGTCCATGAGCGGGAGGCCCACGCCGACGGCATGGAGCTGGTCCGACAGTTCCCGGAGGTGACAGGGGTCTTCCATTGCTATTCCGGTTCTCTGGAACAGGCCAAGGAGTTGGTCAAACGGGGCTGGTATATCGGGTTCACCGGCGTTATTACCTTCAAGAACGCCCGCAAGGCAGTGGAGGTGGCCGAATGGCTGCCCCTGGACCGCATCCTGATTGAAACCGACTGTCCTTACATGGCTCCGGAGCCCCACCGCGGTCGGCGCAACGACAGCCGCCTGGTTCCTCTGGTGGCGGCAAAGCTGGCAGAGATCAAGGGCCTCTCGCTTGAGGAAATGGGGGAGATCACGACGGAGAACGCAAGAAGATTGTTTCGAATTTGATTTCTTGTAACGAAAAAATGAAAAAAGAAAAATTGAGGTGCCTATTTGGAACGGATCATAACACCTCAATTTTTTGTTGTTTTATTCTGCTTGCAGGAGCTTTTGCAGACATTCCTCCGCTTTCCTTTCCGGGACGGTATAGCCGAAATAGGCCAATAATACGCCTCCTCCGGGAATCACAAGCATAATTAACGGCCCCCAAAACGGTCCTCCCCCGCGTATGACCGCTATCGAGGCGAACAGAACGAGAAATGAAACTAACGCCATCCAGATCAGAAAGAATATCTTAGGAAATGTCAAAGTCCGGGATGTTGCCCAGAGCTCAGAACCATTCTCCGCCGATGTGATTGTTCCGCTGATCCGCGGAAAGAGAGCACCGGAATAACTCAGGAGCGGTGAGATATGAAAGCTGCTCAACTCAACCGTTCCCAGAAACAGCGTTTTCTTCGGATCGTAGGAATTCGATCTTGAATAGATCGTAACTGCCTTCAAACGATCTATTGCCTCCTCCGGGGACAGAGAAGAAGAAATGAAGATCTCTTTTGCGAACATCTTGATACCTCCTGCCGACATCCGTGCAGGCTTCGGTATGCTGCCGGATCCGGCGTTTGAGTCCATACTTTTTACAGCTTCGCGAGAATTGAACGCAGCTCCGCCGGGGTAAAGATGTATTTTGTGTCGCAGAATTGGCACTCCATTTTGACATCCTCGTTTGATTCGGCGATTTCCGTCAATTCCTCTTTTCCCAGACTGATCAGTGCAGCCTCCACGCGCTCATGGGTGCAATAGCAGCGGTATTCTACCTCGGTCGGCTCAAAGAATTCCAGCTCCATCCCGCCGGTCACTTTGGTGAGCATTTCCTGCAGGCTCAGGCCCGCATCCAGCATGGCGGTGACGGAGCCGGCGGCTGCAATGCCGGCCTCCAGCTTGTCGATGATGGTGTCCGGCGCGCCGGGGAGCAGCTGCAGAATAAAGCCGCCCGCCACCTTGACGCTGTGATCTACATCCACCAGCACACCGAGGCCGCAAGCGGAGGGACACTGCTCAGACTGCACCAGATAGGCGGTCACATCGTCGCCGATCTCGCCGGAGACCAGCTCCACGGAGCCAACATAGGGCTCCTTCATTTGCAAGTCGCGGATCACGGTGAGCAACCCATCGGTGCCCACGGCCGCACCCACATCCAGCTTCCCCGCGTATTTTTCCAGCAGGGTGATGTGCGGGTTTTGCACATAGCCTCGGACATTGCCCTCCGCGTCGGAGACGGCCAAAATGGTCCCCAGCGGGCCGCCACCCTTGATCTGCAGGGTGACAGAGCCGTTTTCAATCTTCTGCATATTGCCCATCATGGCACAGGCAGACAGGGTCCTGCCCAGGGCTGCCGTGGCTGTGGGCGTGGTGTTGTGAATGGAGCGGGCGCGCTCCACGATATTTTTGGAATTGATGGCGACAGCCTTGACCCACCCGTCGGTGCTCATGGCCCGCAAAATTTGATCAGACATGGTATTTCCTCCGAGAATTTGTGGAACGCACCCGCTTCGCAGGGGCGGCGCTCGATATCCCTGAACAAAAACAGGCTTTGTTCAGAGCTTCGTTTCATACTTTAATATGTTGGAAAACACTTTGTTCACAGTTCTTCGTTCAGCGGCTTCGGTCGGCAAGCAGTTCTCCTGCGGGTTCCGGATCACAGACGCTGTGCTGCAAAAAAGATCCGCTGCTCGTCCGGCGACGGAGCATCCAGTTTCCGGTCACCGTAGGCGCGCACATGGAGGAAGCCTGCCTCTGAGAGCCAGGCTTGCAGCTCCTCGACCCGGTAGGCGTATTCCAAATGCTCCTCTCGGTCCCTGGACCAGAGCTTGCCCTGCTTTTGAAAGATGTCCATCCCGTAGCTGCAGATGCGGGTCGTCTCGTCGAACGCCGCCCGCCAGAGGCAGAACACCTCGTCGTCCTCGTCCAGGAGAAGCTGCCCATCCAGCCCCCGGAGCTTGCCCTCGGAGTTGATATCAAAGATGAACAGGCCGCCGGGGTTCAGCGCCTTGTACACATGGGCAAAGGCTTCCCGGAGCGCGGCCGGGTCCGTTACATAATTGACTCCGTCCAGACAGCAGACCACCAGATCGACCGGGGCGGGCAGGCGAAGCTTTTCCATCCGTTGATGGATGAAATAGGGTGGGTTGTCCAGCTCCATAGCCTTTTCCGCGGCCAGAGTGAGCATGTCTTCGCTCTGATCCACGCCCAGAACGGATAGACCCTCTTTTGCCAGCAGCAGGGCCATAGACCCTGTGCCGCAAGCCAGATCTACGGCCAAGGTGGGCGAGAGGCCGTAAGCCGTCCAGATCTGGCGGTAGAATTCCAAAATCTCCCCGTAGGGAATGTCGTTGGTCAAACGGTCGTAAGCCGTCGCCAGTGCTTCATAGGCCATAGCAGTTCCTTTGTATGAAATTCCATCGCCCTTGAGCGATGGAATGTTGTTGATTCGAATTTGATTTGGGAACAGCGGATTAGTGCTGCTCAATGTGGCGCTGGATCTGGCTCATGATCATATTGAGTGCCACCAGATTGTTGCCGCCCTCCAGCACCACCAGGTCGGCGTTCTTGCGGCTTGGCTCCACGAACTGTTCGTGCATGGGCTTGACGGTTTTCAAATACTGGTCCAGAACGGACTCGAGCGTCCTGCCACGATCAGTCACATCCCGCGAAATCCGACGGATCAGACGGACATCGTCGTCCGTATCCACAAAAATCTTAATGTCCATCAGCTTGCAGAGGGCTTTATTCTCGAAGATCAGAATGCCCTCCACAATGATGACGCGATTGGGCTCCACGCGGATCGTCTCCGGCTTGCGGTTGTGGATCGTAAAGTCATAGACCGGACACTGGATGGCCCGGCCCTGCTTGAGCTGCTTGAGGTGCTCAATCATCAAGTCGGTCTCAAACGCGTCTGGGTGGTCGTAGTTGAGCTTGCAACGCTGTTCATAGGGCATATCGTCGTGGGCGCGATAGTAATTGTCGTGGCTGAGAACCGTGATGTTTTCCCGAAAGCCTTCGGTGAGATTCTGCATCAGGGTGGTTTTGCCGCTGCCGGAGCCTCCGGCAATGCCGATGACCAGAACATCTTTCATCTCTATCCCTCCGAATCCGCGAGCATAAGCAAAAAGATTTACACCGACGGAAACACTTCCGTCGGTGTAAATTTTAACAGGATTCGCTTCAAAAGTCAAGAGCCTATCGCATGCCCTTGTCGTAGGGAATGCCCTCTGCCTTGGGGGCCTTGGAGCGCTTGGAGGTAAAGGCCAGGACGATCAGAGAGAAGATGAAGGGCATCATGCGGTAGATCTCTTTTGCCAGGTTCAAAGAGCCCAGGAAGGTGGAATCCGCAATGTCTGCCAGCGATTTGAAGAGCGCAAAGAACAGCGCGCACAGTGCGATTCTGACGGGATGCCACTGTCCGAAAATCATGACGGCCAGGGAGAGGAAGCCCATACCGGCAACGCCCTGCTCGAAGTTCCAGATGCTAACGGAGGGGACCACATAGGCAAATCCGCCGAGACCGCCCAGCAGGCCGGAGATCAGCACGCCTGCCCAGCGCATCCGATAGACATTGATGCCCACCGAGGCGGCGGCCTGGGGGTGTTCGCCACAGGCCCGGAGCCGTAGTCCAAACCTGGTCTTGTACATCAGATAATAAGAAACGATCAAAAGCACAAGGGCAATCAAAACGAAGACATTGACCGTGACCTCGCCAATCTTAAAGATAAAGGGAGAATTGTCATAGGTAAGCTTCGGAGACTGCCCGCCGCTGTGGGTCAAATTAAAGTTTTTGACAAGTACCAAGGCCAGGGCCGTGCCCATCAGATTCAAGGCCGTGCCACCGATGGTTTGATCCGCTTTCAAATTGATCGATGCAAAGGCCAGCAGAGAAGAATAGACGATACCGGCGGTGCAAGCAAAGAAGACCGAGGCCAGAATCACGACGCCGGCGGATGTGCCTTCGGGGAGCAGGCACAGGGCCAGCGCACCGGCGACCGCACCGATGGTCATAATGCCTTCCAGGGCAATGTTGATGACGCCGGAGTGCTCCGACCACATACCGCCCATGGCAACCAGAAGCAGCACAGAGCCGTAGAGAAGGGCGTATTTGATCAGAAGAACCAAGCCAGTCATTTCTTGGCACCTCCTTCTTTCTTGCGGAAGAGCTTGCTGCCGAAGAGCTTACGGAAGAAGCCCTTGAACAGGATCGAGAATGCACAGAGGTAGACGATGATGCCGGAAACCGCGTCGGCGATCTCCTTCGGGAAGGTAGACTGTTTCATGGCGTTGCCGCCCACGCTCAGGTGAGAGATGAATACGCCGGAGAATATGCAGCCGATGGGATTGAGGGAGGCCAGCAAGGCAACGGAGATGCCGTTGAAGCCCTGGCCGGGAAGGGCCGTGGACTCCTGGGGATTGTATTGCTCCACACCGGCCAGGAAGAACAGACCCGCGCCGAAGCCTGCCAGGGCGCCGGCAATCACCATCGACAGGATGATGTTGCGCTTGTCGTTGATTCCGGCGTATTTGGCGGCGTTTTTGTTGTGCCCACAGGCCTTCAGCTCATAGCCAAAGGTGGTCTTTTCCAGGATAACATAGATGGCAATGGCAACAATAATAGCCAGGAAGATGGCGATGGTCATGGCGCTGTAATTGAAGGTCTTGGTCAAATCCCAGCCAAAGATCTTGGAGGGGATCAGAGAGCTGGGGCTCTTGGAGGCGACAGTATAGGTCTTGGCCTGCTTCAGGAAATACATGGGGCTGTTGCCACCCTGGTACATCAGCGTGTTGGCGCCGTAGAGGCCAATCCAGTTCAGCATAATGCAGGTAATGACCTCGTTGACATTGAGATAAGCCTTTAGGATGCCGGGGATCGCGCCCCAGAGCGCACCGCAAAGGGAAGCAGCCAGCAGACAGACCCACCAGGGCAGCTGCAGCACCAGCGCACAGTAGAGGCCGCCGAATGCGCCAAGTACATATTGACCGGCAGCGCCGATGTTGAACAGGCCGGTCTTGAAGGCAAAGGCCACGGAAAGGCCGGTCATGATTAGCGGTGCAGCCTCAGCGATCTCCATGCCAAGAGGCTTCATGTGTGCGCCAGTGGCCTCCAGCGCCTCGTTGCCAAAGCTTTTGAAGCCGCCCTTGATGATCGGCAGCAGACCGTCGTCCCAGGCGTGTTCCGCATTCAGAAGCAGCAGGAACAGATAGCCCAGCACCAGCCCCATTAGAATGCAGACCAGGGAGGACAGAACAGAGCTGCCTGCAGCCTTGGCGCGCATCATCAGGGGACTTACAGCGTTCTTATTCATTGTTTCCCCTCCTTTGCAGATGGCGTATCGCGTTTGGCGCCGGCCATGTACAGGCCCAGCTCCTCCACGGTGACCTTCTTGGGGTCAAACTCGCCCACGATCTCGCCCTCATACATCACGAGAATGCGATCCGAAAGGCTCATGACCTCCTCCAGCTCCAGAGAGACCAGAAGCACGGCCTTTCCGGCGTCGCGCTCTTTGACGATCTCGGCGTGGATGAACTCAATGGCGCCGATGTCAAGGCCGCGGGTGGGCTGTACAGCGACCAGGAGATCATGTTCCTTGTCCATCTCCCGGGCCACGATGACCTTCTGCTGGTTGCCGCCGGACATGGAGCGGGTTTGGGTGATCGAACCCTGGCCGGAACGAATGTCAAACTTCTCGATCAAGCGATCGGAATAAGCACGGACAGGAGCAAACTTGATGAAACCGGCTTTCTGGAACTCCGGCTGCCAATAGCGCTGCAGGACCATATTCTGCTCCACGCTGTATTCCAGCACAAGACCGTGTTTGTGGCGGTCCTCGGGAATGTGCGACATGCGACATGCGCGCTTCCGGATGGAGGCGCGGGTGATATCCTCGCCGCAAAGGGTGATCTTACCGGCAGTCATATCGTCCAAACCGGTTAGGGCGTAGACAAACTGGGTCTGTCCGTTGCCCTCGATCCCGGCGAGACAGACGATCTCTCCCCGGCGGACCTGGAAGGAAACATCTGTTACGGCGTTTCCCTTGTGGGTCTTGGCCTTGACGGTGATGCCGGAGACATCGAGCACCACCTCAACGGGCTTGGCGGGCGCTTTTTCCACCTCCAATTGCACCGGGCGGCCGACCATCATGGAGGAAAGCTCCTGAACAGTCACATCTGCAGTGTTGACGGTGCCAATGTACTTGCCTTTACGCAAAACAGAGCAGCGGTCAGCAACCTCCATAATCTCCGCCAGCTTATGAGAGATAAAGAGAATGGATTTGCCCTCAGCGGCCAGGTTTTTCATGATGTGCATGAGTTCCTTGATTTCCTGGGGCGTTAAAACCGCGGTGGGCTCGTCAAAGATCAGGATCTCGTTGTCGCGGTAAAGCATCTTGAGGATCTCGGTCCGCTGCTGCATGCCAACGGAAATGTCTTCAATGAGCGCATCCGGATCGACCTGCAGGCCGTATTTCTCAGACAGGGCAAGGACCTTTTTCCGCGCTTCCTCCTTTTGCAGGAATCCGGCGGTGTTGGGCTCCACGCCCAGAATGATGTTGTCGAGCACGGAAAAGCACTCCACCAGCTTGAAGTGCTGGTGTACCATGCCAATGTTCAGGTCATTGGCGTCGTTGGGACTGTTGATCTTGACGATCTGCCCGTTTTTCTTGATGCAGCCTTCTTCCGGCTGATACAAGCCGAACAGAACGCTCATCAAAGTGGATTTTCCCGCGCCGTTTTCACCCAGCAGGGCATGGATCTCACCACGGCGGAGCTGCAGCGTGACATTGTCGTTTGCCTTGATGCCGGGGAAAATCTTGGTGATATTCAGCATCTCGATAATGTAGTCCGACTGTTGTTCGGAATGATCCACTTTTGCAGAGGGGCGTTGATCCAGTTCAGCCAATTCCATCACTCCTTTGTAATAATGCAAGAACATGCAGATTTCATTCTTATTATAATCGAAGCGGAAAGAATAATAAACAGTTAATCTGCAAATAAAAAGAGATTTGCATGTCGAAAAACATATTATTTTTTTGTGCAATATTACAAAGGACAAAAAAGAGCCGGGCCCGAAGGCCCGGCTTAAGGGAGGGATGATTACTGGATATAGTCCACGGTGATGGAGACTTCGGGAGCGTTTTCGATGTCGGCGCTGCAAGCGCGGGTGCCGTCCTTCAGCTCGTTGTAGATTTCCTTGTACTGCTCCACCGTAAAGGTTTTGAAGCCCCAAGAGGACGCATTGGTGGGCAGGCCGACAAAGTCGCCTTCCTGCAGAGACTTGTTCATCACATGGCCGCCATCCCAGTTGCCTTCGGCCAAGTCGGTCAAAGCGGTCACAACAGAGGTGGTAAGGCCCTTCATTGCGGAGGTCACGGTCATGCCCTTGCCGTACTTGGCGTCGATAATGGGAGCCTGGTCAACATCCACGCCGATGATCTTGCCGTTGTGGTTGTGAGCAGCTTCCGCGGCAGAGGTGTAGATGCTGCCGCCGCAGGCGAAGACGACCTCAGTGCCGTCGGCGTACCAGCCGTCCATTTTCGCGGTGATGGAAGCGTCGCCGGAGAACTGGCCGCCGTAGGTGTACTTGATGGAAACCTGATCGGCAATGCCCATCTCTTCTGCAGCAGCGTTGGCGCCCTGCACGAAGCCGTAGCCGTAGCGAATCACAGCGGGGACGGCCATGCCGCCCAGGAAGCCGAGCTTGGTGTAGCCGTCTGCAACAGCGGCGTAACCAGCGAGGTAGCCGGCCTGGTCTTCCTGGAAGGTGATGCACAGGGTGTTGGGAGCGGGCTTATGGAAGGTCTCGTAGTCGAAGGTCAAGTCGCCGGCGCCGACATCGATGGCGATGAAGTTGGCGCTGGGATAATTGTCCTGCACGGTAAGAAGAGCTTCGCCAAAGAGGTAGCCGGGCATCACGATGACATTGTAGCCGGCGCCGATGGCGCTCTCGATGGTCTCCACACGAGCGTCGGTGGAGTCGGCAGAAGGCTGGAAGTAGGTGTATTCCAAGCCGGCGCCCTCGCAATACTGCTGGACGCCTTCCCAGGTGGCCTGGTTAAAGGACTCGTCATCAATGGTACCCACATCGGTCACCAGAGCGACCTTCATCACTTCGGAGTAGATCATGGGGTCGTCGGTCGCAACGGTATAAGGGGATTGCACGGTAGGCTTCTGGGTTTCTTCTTTTGGTGCAGTTTCGGCTGTGGAGCTGCCGCAACCGGCAAACAGCGCTGCAACCATCAAAACAGCCAACAGAAGAGCGATCAATTTTTTCATCTGTGTTCCTCCATAGTAATCGTTTGTCAAGTTTTGAGCGACAAGGCATAAAACCTCATCATCACCCGCATTATTGCACAGTTAAATCCAAAAATCAAGTACAATTTTTAATTTTTTGAAAATATTTTGAAAACTTTTAGTTCATGTCTGCGTTGGAAAAGCTAAATGGCAATAGTTCTCCTAAAACATGGGTTTCGAAGGTGTTGTTTTCCTTGACCAGATAGAGGGGAAAGTCCAGAGCGCAAAATTCCCGAAGCACCTGGCGGCAGACGCCACAGGGCGGGAACAGGCCGGATACTTCCTCTCCGGCGCGGCCACCGGCCACGGCAAGGCCCGCAAAGTCTCGTTTGCCTTCCGAGACAGCCTTAAAGACCGCCACGCGCTCGGCGCAAACCGTGGGGCCAAAGGCGGCATTTTCAATGTTGCAGCCCTGGTAAACGCTGCCGTCGCTGCAGAGCAGGGCAGCCCCCACGGCAAAGCCGGAATAGGGCGTGTATGCCCGCTCCCGGGCCTTCAGCGCAAGCTTGACCAATTCTTCTGGTGTCGTCATGTTAAGATCTCCTCCTTGAAGCTCTGCCCTTCTGTTTCCAGCTTGAGCCCGAAGATGTCACAGATGGTGGCGGCAATGTCGGCGAAGCGGGGGCGAATGCCCAGGTCCACCGGCTTGAGCTGCTGTCCCAGAAGCAGCAGGGGGATGTACTCCCGGGTGTGGTCGGTGGTAGCGAGGTAGGCCGGGTCACAGCCGTGGTCGGCGGTGATCATGACCAGATCCTCGGGCCCCATCTTCTTCATAAACCCAGCCAGCCATTTGTCGAACTCCGTGAGGGCGGCGGCGTAGCCGTCCACATTCCGCCGGTGTCCGTAGAGCATATCGAAGTCTACTAAGTTGATGAAGCACAATCCGGTGAAGTCCCGGTCGGCGTAGGCCATGGTTTTGACCATGCCGTCTGTGTTGCCCTTGGTGTAGACATGCTCTGTGATGCCCTGCCCGGCAAAGATGTCGTAGATCTTGCCCACAGCGATGGAGGCAAGTCCTGCGTTCTTGAAAGCGTCCAGCATGGTCTTTCGGGGCGGCTCCAGGGAGAAGTCGTGGCGGTTGGCGGTGCGGGTGTAATTGCCGTTGCTGCCGACGAAGGGGCGGGCAATGACCCGGCCCACACCGTGTTTGCCCTGCAGGATCCTCCGGGCGATGCGGCAGTATTCGTAGAGCTGCTCCACAGGAACGATGTCCTCATGGGCAGCGATCTGGAACACGGAATCCGCCGAGGTGTAGACGATCAGGTCCCCAGTCCGCATGTGCTCGTCGCCGAATTCGTTGATGACGGCAGTGCCGGACCAGGGCGCATTCGCCAGCACGCCGCGCCCGGTGGCCTCACGGAAGGGCTGCAGGACCTCTTCGGGGAATCCGTTGGGGTAGGTGGGCAGAGGGGTGGGGGAGACCACGCCCGCGATTTCCCAGTGGCCGATGGTGGTGTCCTTGCCCATGGAGGCCTCGGCCAGCTTGCCGTATGCGCCGCAAGGCCGGTCGACAGGCCCCAGGAAATCCAGCCCGTCAATGTTTGCAAGCCCTGCCGCCCGCATGTTCGGGATATGCAGCAGCTTGGAGCTCACACAGGAACGAAGCGTGTTGACGCCATGATCTCCAAACTTCGCCGCGTCCGGCAGTTCTCCGGCCCCGCAACTGTCCAAAACGAACAAGAAAATTCGCTTCATGTGCATCACCTTTCTGAAAAATTAGATGAAGTATTGCCATACGGCGATATGAAGGATTCCTTTGGAATATGAAGTATCCGCTGTTGCGGAAATGAAGTATGCGCTTTGCGCATATAGCGGGATCGTTTTATTTTGCAAATAAAAGCTGAAAAAGAAAAACTAATGAGCGTGCTCTCCCGTTGTGTCAAATATGGCAAAGCCATACTTCATAAGCAAAGCGTTTTCATACGGCGAAGCCGTACTTCATATGCGGAGCATCCTTCATTTCTCCAATTTGACCGCCGTCTCCAGCGCCACCTGCATCATTTGTTCGAATCCTGTCTGTCGCTCTTCGGCAGAGAGGTATTCGTGGCGGACAAGCTGATCAGAGACTGTGCAGATGCACAGGGCGTTTTTCTTCAGCCGGGCGGCGTTCAGATAGAGGGCGGCGGATTCCATCTCAATGGCAAGCACGCCCATCTTCTGCCAGTTCTTTTTGGGATCAAGGGCCTCAGGCACGCCTTCGTCGTCGTCATAGAAGAAGTCGGAGGACAGAATGTTGCCCACATGATACCGCGCCCCCAGTTCCGTGGCGGAAGCGGTGGCGGCCTGGAGCATCTCAAAGGAGCAAATGGGTGCGAAGGTCCCCATCAGGTGGAATTGCGCCTGATAGTTGGAATCCATGCTGGCGCCCATGGCTATGACGATGTCCTTCAGATCGACATCCGGCTGAATAGCCCCAGCGGAGCCGATGCGCATTATGTTGCGCACCTGGAAGACCTTGTAGAGTTCCCAGGAATAAATGCCCATGGAGGGCATGCCCATGCCGGAGGCCATAACAGAGACGCGCACGCCCTTGTAGCGGCCGGTGTAGCCCTGCACGCCCCGGACATTGTTCACCAGGACGGGGCTTTCGAGGAAGTGCTCTGCAATGTATTTCGCCCGGAGCGGATCGCCGGGCATGAGAACCGTCTGCCCAAAATCAGCGGGGGTCGCCTTGATATGCGGGGTAGGATAGTTCATATGGGTACACTCCTTTTCGATCGTCAATGTCTGTGCAGCTTGACTTTTTTGTGTTCTGTGATTGCCTTTCGCCAGCAGCGGTGGCACATGGCCACATAGCAATCGTTGCCGCCCAGCACGACCTGGGCGCCCTCAGTGACCACATAGCCGTCGCCGTCCACCCGGGCGTTGACCGTGGCCTTGGAGCCACAGTCACAGATGGTTTTGATTTCCTGGATGGAGTCGGCCAACTCGAACAGCCGGCGGCTGCCGGGGAAAAGCTTGGTCTGGAAGTCGGATCGAAGGCCAAAGCAGAGGACGGGGACATCCAAATCGTCCACGATGCGGCGGAGCTGGTCGATTTGCTCCGGGGCAAGGAACTGGCATTCATCTACGATCACCACATCGGCGCATCGCTGCTGAAACAGCTCGAAGAGATCGGCTTCCGCGCCCAGGGCCTCGGCTTCCGCCTCCAGCCCGATACGGGAGCGGACCAGAGAGACGCCGTCCCGCTTGTCAGTGGCGGGCTTGATGAGCCAGACGCGCATGTTGTGCTCCTCATAGTTATACTGGGTGATCAGCGCCTGGGCGGTTTTGGAAGAGCCCATTGCGCCGTATTTGAAATAGAGCTTCGCCATTGTTGTTCCTCCTGAATCCGATCGCATCTATGATTATACTATATTTTTAGCAAATATGCAATGTTTTTTGTCTGATACGATAAAAGACAGGGTTTCCCCTGCCTTCTATCATATGAAAGCATGCCGTTGTTTTACAGGGCTGTTTCGTCCGTGGAAGCGGCCTGCTGCTTTGCCTGCTCTTCCTTTTCCAACTCGGCAAAGCGGTCGAAGATGGATTCCGACTCGGCTTCCGGGATCGGCTCGCCCCTCATGCAGGCCGCGAACTGGGAGCGGGTCATGGTGTCATGCTTCAGCAGATATTGTGCCACGGCTTCCAGCTTGTCGTCGTGCTTCTGGAGAATGCTCTTGCACTGATCGTAGGCCTGATCCACGATCCGGCGCACTTCGTCGTCGATTTTGCCGGCAGTCTCCTCGGAATAGGGCTTGGTACGCCCGTAATTCATGCCCACAAACACCTCGCCGCCGTCGTCGCCGTAGCGGACGGTGCCCAGGGCATCGGACATGCCGTAGCGGGTGACCATATCATGGGCAAAGGCAGTTGCCTGCTGGATATCGGAGGAAGCGCCAGTGGAAATATCGTCCATTTTCAGGCTCTCGGCGATCCGGCCGCCCAGAGCAGAGACGATGTATTCAAACATTTCACTACGGCTGGCAGTGTCCTGGTCCTCCTCAGGCAGATACATGGTCAAGCCGCCTGCCTGGCCGCGGGGGATCACCGTGACCATTTGCACCGGAGCATGGTGGGGCAGATTCCAGGCGGCCACCGCGTGGCCCGCCTCATGATAGGCAGTGAGCCGACGGCTCCGCTCGGAAATCTTGTGGCTCTTTTTCTGAGGCCCGTAGCTTACCTTGAGCAGTCCCTCTTCCAGGTCCTCCATCAGAATGCAGGGGCGGTTGGCCCGGGCGGCCAGCAATGCGCCCTCGTTCAGCAGGTTTTCCAGATCCGCGCCGGTGAAACCCACGGTAGCGCGGGCGACGATGTGCAGGTCCACAGTGTCCGCCAGAGGCTTGCCCTTGGCGTGGACCTTGAGGATGGCCTCGCGGCCGTTGCAGTCGGGCTTGCCGATATAGACCTGGCGGTCAAAGCGGCCCGGACGCAACAGGGCGGGATCAAGAATATCCTTTCGGTTGGTAGCAGCCATGACGATGACGCCGGTGTTGCCGGTGAAACCGTCCATTTCCACCAGAAGTTGGTTCAGGGTCTGCTCGCGTTCATCGTGCCCGCCGCCGAGACCCGCGCCTCTGTGGCGGCCCACCGCGTCGATTTCGTCGATAAAAATGATGGCAGGGGCCATTTTCTTGGCCTGGTCAAAGAGGTCACGCACGCGGCCAGCACCGACGCCTACATAGAGCTCCACAAAGTCAGAGCCGGAGATGGACAGGAACTGCACGCCCGCCTCGCCCGCGACGGCTTTGGCAAGCAGGGTCTTGCCGGTGCCCGGAGGGCCGACGAGCAGCACGCCCTTGGGAATGCGCGCGCCCAT
>JAFOKO010000092.1 GCA_017419715.1 Oscillospiraceae bacterium
CATTCGTTCACCGGAACAGCTCAGTCCAATCGGTGCGCCCCTCATCCGGCCCTACGGGCCACCTTCCCCCAAGGGGGAAGGCTTTACGGCGGCGCGTTCCTTGCCTTCCCCCCTCGGGGAAGGCTTTACGGGGGCCCGTCCCCCCGCCTCCTATTACCGATCGCCTGCTGAAAGGAGTGTTTCCATGTTTTCCTTCACCCTTAGTTTGGACCCCAGGGGGCGGACGCCTATGTATGACCAGCTCTACGCCGCCATTGCGGAGGCCATCCGGGACGGCGCTCTGCGGCATGGGGAAAAGCTGCCCTCCAAGCGTGCGCTTTGCGCACAGCTTGGCGTGAGCCGTGCCACAGTGGAGACGGCCTACGAACTGCTCCTGGCCGAGGGCTATGTGGAATCCCGGCCCCGGAGCGGTTACTATGCGGCGGAGTACCAGGGACAGGGGACAGCCCCTGCAGGGGTGCTGGGGCTTACTTCCACCTTCGTCCCGGAGCGAAAAGAGAGCGCCGAGGCGGCGCTGTTGTCCACCTCGGCGGTGGATGTGTCCCTCTTTCCCTACGCCTCCTGGGCCAAGCTCTACAAGGAGGTCGTCTACAACTCCCCGGAGCTGCTGCAGCGGGGCGAACCTCAGGGCGAGCCCGCCCTTCGTGCGGCGCTGGAGCGGCTTCTGGGCGAATACCGGGGCGTCTCCTGTGCGCCGGAGCAGGTGGTGGTGGGCTCCGGCATGGAGACCTTGATGGACCAGCTGGTCACCCTCTTCGGCCCGGAGGCCGTTTATGCGATGGAGGACCCGGGCTACCCGGCGATGGAGCGCAAGCTCCTGGCCCGGGGCCGGGCGCTGCGCTATCTGCCCATGGACGGCAGCGGCATGGACGCCGAAGCCCTCGAACGGAGCGGAGCAACCGTGGCTTATTTGACCCCCTCCCACCAGTTTCCTCTGGGGATCACCATGCCTGCCTCCCGGCGCTCCCAACTGCTGCGCTGGGCGGTGGGGGGCGAACGCTGGATCATTGAGGACGACTACGACAGCGAATTCCGTTACGGCGGACGGCCCATCTCCTCCATGCAGGGCATGGACCGGCACGGACGCGTGATCTACACCGGGACCTTTTCCCGGAGCCTGGCCCCGGCCATCCGTCTGGCCTATATGGTGCTGCCTGCCGCCCTGCTTCCCCGCTGGCAGGCGCTCTACGGGCGGCAGCAGCCCACGGTGTCCCGCTACGAGCAGACGGTTATGGCCCGCTTTCTGGCGGAGGGCTGCTACGGGCGCTATTTGCGCCGCGTCGGCAAGCGCTACGCGGACCGCCGTGCCGCCCTGCTGGCGGCGTTGGAGACGATCCCAGACCTGCGCGTCTCCGGCGCAGACGGTGGAATTCATTTTCTTGTCACCCTGCCCCGGCACAGCGAGGCGGAGCTTCTGCGCCGCGCCGCCGCGGCGGGCCTGCCCTTGCGCGGCCTGTCGGAATTCTGCCGCGTAACCACCCCCCCGCCGTCCACCCTGATCCTCGGCTACGGTGGCCTGCCCACGGAGCGGGTGAGCGAGGTCGCGGCAAGGCTGAAAGCGGCGTGGGACAGTGAGGCTTCGCATTAAAAAAGCGCCCTCGCGGGCGCTTTTTCGTATACCGAGTTTAGTCCTTGACGATCTCCTTGAGGCCACCGGCGAGGGCGGCGAGGCCCTGCATATCGCTGGGAATGATGAGCTTGGTTGCCTGGCCGTCGGCCACCTTCTGCATGGCCTCGAGGGCCTTGAGCTTGATGACCTGGTCGTTGGGATGGGCCTCGTTCAGCATCTTCAGCGCGTCGGCAGTTGCCTTCTGGACGGCCAGAATGGCAGCGGCCTGGCCTTCGGCCTTGAGCACAGCGGCCTGCTTCTCGGCCTCAGCTTTGAGGATAGCGGCCTCCTTCTCAGCGCTGGCCTTCAAAATGGCGGATTCCTTTTCGCCCTCGGCCACCAGAATGGCGGAGTGCTTCTGGCCTTCGGCCTGGAGGATGGCCTGGCGGCGGTCACGCTCGGCCTTCATCTGCTTCTCCATGGAGTTCTGGATGTCGGCGGGCGGCAGGATGTTCTTCAGCTCCACGCGGTTGACCTTGATGCCCCAGGGGTCGGTGGCCTCGTCCAGAATGGCGCGCATCTTGGTGTTGATGACATCGCGGGAGGTCAGGGTCTGGTCGAGCTCGAGGTCGCCGATGATGTTACGCAAGGTGGTGGCGGTGAGGGTCTCCATGGCCATCATGGGCTGTTCCACGCCGTAGGCGTACAGTCTGGGGTCGGTGATCTGGAAATAGACGACGGTGTCGATCTGCATGGTGACATTATCTTTGGTGATGACGGGCTGGGGAGGATAGTCCAGGACCTGCTCCTTGAGGGAGACGATCCGGGCAATGCGGTCAATAAACGGGGTGAGGAAGTGCAGACCAACGGGCCACACCGCATGGAAGGCGCCGAGACGCTCGATGACATAGGCCTGGGACTGCTTGACGACACGGATACGCCGGAGCAAATAGATGCCGACGATCACGGCGATGGAAAGAAACACAATGGCAGTTGGACTCATAAATAATACCTCCTGAATGTTGATGGCGTATACGAAACGGGGATCAGTGCTATGCGCGCTTGGAAGAAGGGGCAACGATGAGCTTGACGCCCTCGACACGGCGAACCGTGACGACGGTGCCGGACGCGATTTTTTCGCCGCTCTCAGACCGGGCGGTCCAGGGCAGGCCATTCAGCTTGACGGTACCCACGGCTTCGAGGTTGTCAATGGCTTCGGTGACAATGCCTTCCTGCCCGATGACCGCGTCCACATTGGTGCGGATCTTGTGCGGATCCACATACTTCCGCAAGAAGGGCCGCAGCAGCAGGAGCATTCCGCCCGAAACCAGGGCAAAGAGCAGCACCTGCAGCCAAGCTCCCGCGCCCAGCACACAGGCCAGCAACGCGGCCAGCGCGCCGACGACGAACCAGAGGCTCACCAGCGCCACCGTGGCAAACTCCGCCGCCAGGAAGGCAGCCGCCAGGACGATCCAGAGTATTTCCATTCCTTTCTTCCTCCTTTCCAAAGTTATTGTACTGTGTTTTTGCTTGAATGTCAATGTATAAAAATTAAAAAAGTCACCAGAAATTATAGGCAATAGGCAATAGGGGACGCGGAGGGGCGCTGCGGTTTCGCACTGCCTTCCCCCTCGGGGAAGGCAAGGGAACGGGGGAACGGATTCTTCGCTGCGCTCAGAATGACAGGCGGGGAATGCATTCCGTGGCGCACACTGTGCGCCGCACCCGGGCATTTTCCGTTCCTGCCGCAGCGCGGGTAATTGTTTCGACCGGGTCCTCAAATTGCAGCTAACACAAACAAAAAAACCCATGCGACGGCCATTGGCCTTCACATGAGTCTCGCGTTTCATGACAGCCCGGCGGGACAAGCCCGCGTGATGACGATACTGCCTCCGTAGCCAAAGCCACGGTACTACTCCCTCAAGGGCGTGTTCATTTGTACTTCCCTTATACCACCGTTTGGAACATTTGTCAAGTGGTTTTGAGAAAATACTATGAAAAAGAAGCAAAATGACCGGGCTACACGCGATTGCACGGATCCGGCCCTCCTGCCGCACACCTCTCTGCCCTTTTCTCGGCAACTGCTTCGAGCAAAACCATCCCCCCTGCTGATGTAGATCAGCAGGGAGGATGGTTTTTTGCCGTTTCTATCCCGGACTATCTCGCATGCAAGGGCTCAAAACAGGGCAAACAGGTATTTGAACTGAATCTGCTCCAGCCGGATGGGGCCGAAGCTTCGGC
>JAFOKO010000093.1 GCA_017419715.1 Oscillospiraceae bacterium
GCGGCTGCTACGCGCTGGTGGGCGGCTCCGGCAGCGGCAAATCGACGATCCTGAATCTGTTGATGGCGTCCTACCGCAACTATCAGGGGCAGATCCTCTACGACGGGAAGGAGCTGAAAGATATCTCCACAAGCTCGCTCTACGATCTCGTGTCCATCATTCAGCAGAACGTGTTCGTCTTCAACAGCACCATCCGTGACAATATCACCATGTTCTCCGAATTCCCGGAGGAGGAGATCGACCGGGCCGTGCGGCTGTCCGGGCTGAAGAAGCTCATCGACGAGAAGGGCTCGGACTATCTCTGCGGCGAGAACGGCTCCGGCCTCTCCGGCGGCGAGCGGCAGCGGATCTCCATCGCAAGAGCGCTTCTGCGGAAAACGCCCGTGCTGTTCGTGGACGAGGCCACGGCAAGTCTGGACGCGGAGACCTCCTTTGAGGTGCTGGACGCCATCCTGAAGCTGGACGGCTACACCCGCGTCATCGTCACCCACGATCTGGACGAAAACATCCTGCGCCGCTGTACCGGACTGTTCGCGCTGAAAAACGGCGCGGTGTCCGAGCAGGGCAGCTTTGATGAGCTGATGGACAAAAAGGGCTACTTCTATTCCCTTTACACCGTGTCGCAGGAATGAAAAACCTTGCGGACAGCAAAAAAGGCCGCCGAAAGAAGTACTTCGCAAGAAAGTGCCTCCTCTGGAACCGACTATTCGCACATTAAATTCCGGCAAGCTAATCATTCTACGCTTTTAACGAAAAAGTACAACACAAGCGGTCGCAGGGTTACACCTGCGACCGTTTAGAGATTTGTTCTATTTGAAACGAGCAAAGAAACTAATTCTGCTGACGCATCTTCTTTTTCTGTCTTTTCTCCATTCTCAGTCGTTGTTTTTCTGCCTTTCTTCGTGCGTCCTTGACGCACGAATGAGCAAAAAAGAAACCGAGCAGCCCAAGAAGAAGCAAAAGGCCGGAAGCAATGAGGACAATGGTGGGGTGCTCCTCTGGACTGTTATAGGAAACTACAGCTTGCCCATCGATCACGACTTCTTCGGCATACCGCATTCCAAACAGCTTTCCAAGCCAAGTTTCACAATACTTAACGGTTGCATGTTTTCCTTGTGTTAGCAATTCTTCAATCTCCTGCGCCCGGTAGGTTCCTGTTAGGTTGAATGTCCTGTTGTCTGTTGTGGTCAGACTCCAATAAGCGCCGCCCAAACGGCTACGCCGATGAAATACAATCTTTTGAATTGTAATCTGAGTTTCCGTCAAATCTTCGTAAGGAACAGTTGGTGTTGTAAAATAGATAACCGGCAATAGTATCCCCATAATGCATAGTATCAGCGCCGCAGTAATGATTCGTGTCACGGTCGTTTTTTCTTTTTTAGAAATACTTGCCTTGTTGGTATACTTCATAATACCGCTCCAATAAATCCAATAATAGTCCATTATTTTTGCATACTATCATATCATAATTGTGTTTTTCTGTCCACACTCATAACGAGCATCGGGTTTTGCACCCCAAAATCCGGGACAGACAGACAAAACAGGCGTGACCGCTGCGGTCACGCCTGTTTCAACTCTTTTTTGCCTGCAATGCTCTGCCGCAAAGCAGCTTCCTTGCGAAAGCCGCCCCAAGCGGTCTTTTTCTTTTTGTCTTTCTTCTCTTACTCCAGACGGACGCCGCAGCTGTTGCAGAAACGGGCGTCCTGCGCCACGGGGGCGCCGCACTGGGGACAGTGCCGCTCCACGGGAGCCGCCTCGGCTTCGGGCACGACCTTGAGCTGGTCGATCTTGGCCTGCAGATCGTCGATGGTGGTGTTGGCGGCGGCGATGCTCTCGCAAAGGGCAACGATCTGAGGATCGGTGACGCTGCCGGCCTGATACTGGGCCCACAGCAGGTCGCCGATCTGCGCCTTGAACTGCTCGATGCTGGCGGTCTCGCTCTTGATCTTCATGTTGAGCTTGCCGATCTCGATGGCGGCGTTGGCCTTGTCGCCCGCGCTTTTGGCGGCGGCGGTCAGCTTGTCCAGAAATGCCATGGTAACTCCTCCTTATGATCGATAATAAAACGGTTCTTGGGGTCTGTTACCAGTATAGCATACCGCATCGAAAAAATCCATGCCGCAGCCGCAAAAAACTGTTTCTATTTTGTTAAAACCAACGGCGGCGCGGGCTCAGCGGGCCTGCAGTGTGGCGGAATCGAAGCGCAGGGTGTATTCGATCAGATGGGGCTCGGTCATCGCGGTGGTCAGCGCCGAGACCGGGATGTCGGTGTCGAAGCTGATCGGGATCTCAAAGGTGGAATTGCCCTCGGTGCCGATCGGGTCGTACTGCGTCTCTCCCACGGTCATATAAGCGTAATTGCTGCTGGACCAGATGATCTCTGCAGTCACCCGCCCTTCCAGAACGACGACCTTCGCGGGGCTTTCAACGCTTGCGCGGCCGCTGCCGCCGGAGAGGGTCACGGCGCAGGTGTATTCGCCGTCCTCCACAGCCTTTGCGGCATCCTCCTTCGGCTGGGGATCGGAAACCGTGACCTTATGGTCGTACCATTTGCCCTTGGTGCCGATGATTGCACAGTCGAACTCCCGGTCCAGATAGGGGACGGGGATGTCGAAGCCGTATACCTCCTCGGTCTCGCCGTCGTCATAGGTCACCGTGTCCAGCGTGGGCTGGA
>JAFOKO010000094.1 GCA_017419715.1 Oscillospiraceae bacterium
AACAAGGTCTCCATCAACGGCACCTACTACAAGGAATACTGGGGTGAAGGCTCTGCCCGTGCCCGGAACTGGCAGCGCTATGACCTGGGCGGCGACAAGAAGCTGAGCTTTGAAGAGGGTGTGGATTCCTATGTGCCCTACGCGGGCAGCTTGAAGGACAATGTGGCCCTGACCCTGAGCAAGGTGCGCTCCACCATGTGCAACTGCGGCGCGCTGAGCATCCCCGAGTTCCAGCAAAAGGCCAAGTTGACCCTGGTCTCCGCCACCTCCATCGTCGAAGGCGGCGCCCACGATGTACTGCAAAAAGACACCAGCACCACGGTCAAGTAAGACCGCGTTTTGAAAAAGGATCCTCAGTGCGTTTGGCGTAAGGCAGGACGAACTGAGGATTCTTTTTTTTTCATCAGCAACGCCGCGGCGGCAAATCCTCTGGGTTTGCGCTTTTTCGGCAGTTTTTTCTTGTTTTTTGTCTCTTCCCATGGTATGATGTCACCACGGGCTAAAGCTGCATCAACATCGCCCATCCGGGCAGAAAGAGGTTTTATATGGAACTGTTAGCGAGAAAAGATGTCCCCGTGGAGCAGACTTGGGATCTGTCCTTGATTTTCCCCGATGAAAACAGCATGTGGGAAGCCCTGGAACAAACCAAGACCTCTGTCCAGCGCTTTGTAGGCATTTACGCAGGAAAGCTGGACACCGCCGACGCCATTGTCCGCTGCCTGGATGAAATGGAACAGATCGAGCAGTCGATCAGCCGCATCTGGCAGTATTCCAGCCTTGCAATGGAGGCGGATTACAGCGACAATGCGCTTCGCGAACGGGAGGCCAAGGTATCGGACGCCTTGACGCGGGTGATCAGCGAGCTGTCCTTTGTGGACAGCGAGATCCTGCTGGCCTCAGACGAGGTACTGCAGGCCGCCATAGAACAGGCCAAGGGCTGTCGCGTGTACATCCAGGATCTGCTTGCGCGCAAGGCGCACATGCTTTCGCCAGAGAATGAAAAGCTGCTGGCTTGTCTGTCCATGTCCCTGGAGGTTCCCTACACCGTGTATAACACGATGAAGCTGGCGGACATCTCCTTTGCCCCGTTTACCGTGGACGGCAAGGAATACCCCCTCGGCTACTCCCTGTTTGAGGACGACTACGAATTGGACGCCAACACTTCTGTGCGCCGGGCGGCCTTCCGCGCCTTCTCCGATACGATCCGGAAGTATCAAAACACCACTGCCGCTGCCTACAACGCGCAAGTCTCGCGGGAAAAGACAATGGCAGAGCTTCGGAAGTTTGACAATGTGTTCGACAGCCTTCTGTTCCCCCAAAAGGTCACGCGGGAGATGTACGACCGCCAAATCGACGGGATCACCGAGCGTCTTGCACCCCACATGCGCAAATATGCGACCCTCCTTGGGAAAAAGCACGGCCTCGACAAGATGACCTTTGCCGATCTGAAGATCAGCCTGGACCCGGAATACGACCCCAAGGTCACGATCGAGGAATCTCATTCCTATGTGCGCGAAGCCCTCTCCATTCTGGGGCAGGACTATGTGGACATGGTCGACCGGGCCTACCGGGAGCGCTGGATCGATTTTGCGAAGAACATCGGCAAGAGCACCGGCGGCTTCTGCTCGAGCGTCTATCAGAAAAACTCCTATATTCTGCTCAACTGGAATGACAGAATGGCCGATGTGTTCACTGTGGCCCATGAGCTGGGCCATGCCGGACAGAATATGTACGGCGGAAAAGCCCAGTCTTTCTATGACGCGGAGCCGACGAGATATATGATCGAAGCGCCCTCCACAATGAATGAGCTGCTTCTGGCCCACTATTTGACCAAGACCAAAGAAGACAAGCGCTTCCGCCGCTGGGTGCTTTCCAGCCTGATCAGCAACACCTACTACCACAACTTTGTCACCCATCTCCGGGAGGCCTGGTATCAGCGCGAGGTGTACCGTATCATCGACGCGGGCGGCAGCGTGAACGCCGATCTGCTCAGCGACCTGTTCCGGAAGAATCTGGAGCTGTTCTGGGGCGACGCCGTCGAGATCCCCGAAGGCGCTGAGCTTACCTGGATGCGCCAGCCGCATTACTACATGGGCCTGTACCCCTACACCTACAGCGCGGGCCTCACCGTGGCGACCCAGGCCATGCTTCGCATTGAAAAAGAGGGCGAGCCCGCCGTTCAAGACTGGAAAAACTTCCTTGCCGCAGGCGGCACAAAGGATCCCGCTGGGCTGGCCCGGATCGCTGGCTTCGATATCACCACCGATGCGCCCCTCAACGCCACCATTGACTACATCGGCTCTCTGATCGACGAGATCTGCAGTTTGACAGAAGAGATCGACGGAATTCGCCTGTAGACCCGGTTTTCAACGCAAAGCATTTTTGCGCCATTCTTTCTGTGGGATCACGGAAAGAATGGCGCGATTTTCTTCGGCAGCCGGGATTGACAAAGCGCCGCTTCTTTGCGATAATACAAGTGAAATTTTGGTAACCGGGAGGTATGCAGCATGCGGATCATCACCATTAGCCGCCAGTTTGGCAGCGGCGGACGAGAACTGGGGAAGCGCCTGGCAGACCGGCTGGGCTGGGACTACTATGACAAAGAGATCATCGACACGCTGGCTGCTGAACACGGGCTGGATCCGGAATATGTGAAGCGCGCTCTGTCCAACCACGGCTGGCACAATATCCAGCTGAGCTACCGAAGCAGTTTTTCTAATCTGCTTTATCATCCTGGAGTGAGCAGTGAGCTGTTTTGCCGGGAACGGGAGGTTTTGCAGAGCATTGCCGCCCTGGGCAATGACTGTATTATCATCGGTCGGGATGCGGATCTGATCCTGGAAGCCTACCACCCGTTTCGGATCTTTGTCTGTGCCAACACCCGGGCGCGGGTTGCCCGGTGTATGCGGCATGAGCAAAGCCGCCCGGAGCAGGAGCGGCTGAGTGAAAAACAGATCCTTCGAAACATCCGGCGCATTGACCGGAACCGGGCCAACACCCGGGAGATCCTCAGCGGCAGATCCAGAACGGAATGCAGCGTCTTTGATTTAACTGTCAACACCACATGCTGGGAGATCAAAAAGTTGACCGCCGCGCTGGGCGACTTTGCTCTGCAATGGTTCACGGGATCATCGTCCTTCAACCAGGCGGAGCCTTGAGGAGATACAGATGGAAACGAGTTTATCGCGTAAAGACCTCACCCAGGGCGTGGTATGGAAGAAGCTGCTTGTTTTCTTCCTGCCCATTGCCGCGGGGACCTGCATTCAGCAGCTTTACAACGCTGTAGACGGCTTGATCGTCGGTCGTTTCGTGGGGACGACCGCGCTGGCTGCCGTGGGCGGCAGTGCGGCTCAGATCATCAACCTGCTCATCGGTTTTTTTGTCGCCATCACCTCCGGAGCCTCGGTGGTCATTGCCCAGGTCTACGGCGCAAACCGCAAGCAGGATGTTCAAGTCGCCACCGGAAACGCCATTGCAGTCTTTGCACTGCTGGGCGCCCTGCTGATGGGCTTCGGGCTGGCCTTCGCACCGACGATGCTGCGTGTGTTGAAAACAACGGAAGATACCCTCCGGGATGCGATTGTCTATCTGAGGATCTATTTTATCGGTGTCCCGTTTATTCTGATCCTGAACATGGAATCCAATATGCTCCGGGCCGTCGGCGATTCGGTGAGCCCCTTTCTGTACATGGTGGCAGGCTGCCTTACAAACATTCTGCTGGACTGCCTGTTCGTGCTGGTGTTCCACTGGGGCGTGGTCGGCGTGGCAGTGGCCACGGTAGCTGCTCAGGTGGTCAATATGGGACTCTTGACCGGAAAACTGATGACTACCCAGGAGGCCTACCGTCTGCAGCTCGGGACCCTGCGGCTCAAGGGCGTCTACCTAAAAAACATGCTCCGGCTTGGCATTCCGGCTGGTCTGCAGTCCTCTATGTACGCGGTGTCTAACATGATCATCCAGGTGGGCGTCAACTCCTTGGGGACTGTGGTGGTGGCCTCCTGGGTCATGACCGGAAAGACGGACGGCATTTTCTGGGCCGTTAGCAATGCCCTCGGCGCGGCCATCACCAGCTTTGTAGGCCAGAACCGTGGGGCGGGCCGGGACGATCGGGTGAAGCTCTGTGTCAAGCAGGGCATGATCCTCTCCACCATCATCACGCTGTCTTTGTCTGCTCTGATCATGCTGAGCGGGAAGCCACTGCTCCTTGTGCTCACGAAGGACCAGGCTGTGCGGGACACCACCTGGCTGATGATGGTCTATTTTGTCCCCTACTACTTCACCTGGGTCGTGATCGAAGTCCTCTCCGGCGTGCTGCGCGGCTACGGAGACGCGGTCCGGCCTGTGATCATCACCGGGCTGGGGATCTGTCTGCTGCGCATCGTCTGGATCGTGACGCTGTTTGCGGAGATCCATACACTCTTTGTGCTCTGCCTCTGCTATCCGGTCTCCTGGTCCTCGACCAGCATGGTCATGTATCTTTACTACCGCAAGGGCAGCTGGAAGAAGCGGGGCGGCGTCATCGTTGACTGATAGAACCAGAAAGGAATCATCCCTATGACGGACGATATTGAGATTATCGGCGCGGCCGAAAACAATTTAAAACACATTGATGTGACGATCCCGAAAGGCAAGCTGGTCGTGTTTGCCGGAGTCTCCGGCTCTGGCAAAAGCTCTCTTGCCTTTGACACCGTTGCTGTGGAATCAGAGCGGGAATGGCAGCAGGGCTATCCGCTGTATTTGCGGAATAAAATGCCCCACTATGACCGGCCGAAGGTGGACGAGATTCGCAATTTGACCCCAGCAATTGTCGTGGACCAGCACGCCATCGGTTCCAGCTCCCGTTCCACCGTGGGGACGGCAGTGGATGTTGCACCGCTGCTGCGCCTGCTCTTCTCCCGTGTCGGCCAGCCCAGCGCGGGCGGCTCTATGGCCTATTCCTTCAACCACCCCGCCGGTATGTGTCCCGATTGCACCGGCCTGGGGGAACAGCTGGAGCTGATCAAAGAGAGCATGTTTGACCCCGACAAGACCCTGGCGGAGGGGGCAATCCAGTTCAGCCAGTTTTCCTCCGGCTGGCAGACGGTCTATTATCAGAACAACCCTCTGCTGGATCCCTACAAAAAACTCCGGGACTTCAGCCCGGAGGAATGGAAGGTGCTGGAATATGGAAGCCCCGAGCCCCTTATGGTGGAGTTCAAATGCAACAACATCGGTCGCATGGATTATTTGCCATACGAGGGGGTGTACCCCCGCTTCGAGCGGCTCTATATGAAAAAAGACATCACCAAGCTGAAAAAAAGCTTGCAGGATGAAATCATGACCCATGTCCGGCACGGCTTCTGCAAAAGATGCGGCGGCTCTGGGCTGAACCCCAAGGCGCTGGCCTCTAAAATCAACGGCAAGAACATCGTGGACTGCATGGAAATGACGGCGGCAGACCTGCTTTCCTTCCTAAACACCATCAATGATCCCCGCGGAAGCTCTCTGGCACGGCAGATCGCCGCATATCTGGAACGCATGGTGGATGTGGGGATCGGCTATCTGTCCCTCTCCCGCAAGACGGAGACGCTCTCCGGCGGCGAGGCCCAGCGTATAAAGATCGTCCGCAACCTGGGCGGCTATCTCAACAACATCACCTATATCTTCGACGAACCCACTGCAGGCCTGCACCCCGCCGATGCAGAGCGCATCGGTCGGCTGCTCTGTGAATTGCGGAAGAAACACAACAATGTTCTTGTGGTGGAGCACGCCCGGCAGATGATCGAATTGGCGGACCACATCATAGAGCTCGGGCCTGGCGCGGGAAGCAAGGGCGGCGAGTTGGTCTTTGCCGGGAGCCTGGAAGCACTGAAAAAAGCCGACACCCTAACAGCCAGGGCCATCCAGCAGACGATCCGCATCAATCAGACACCGCTGCTCTGGGCTGAGGGCTATCCGATCCGAGACGCTTGCTGTCACAATCTGAAGCATGTCCATGTTACGATCCCGAAAGGCATACTCACCGCCGTCACCGGCGTGGCCGGGAGCGGGAAGAGTTCTCTGATGCGTTATGCGTTTCCGGAAGCCTATCCGGACGCCATCGTGATCGATCAGAAGCCGATCGGCACCTCGATCCGCTCTACGCCCGCCACCTATACCGGCGTTATGGACGAGATCCGCAAGGAATTTGCCAAGGCCAACGGCGTCCGCGCCAGCTGGTTTTCCTTCAATTCCGAGGGCGGCTGCCCCATCTGCAAGGGAACCGGACAGATCAGCTATGAAATGGCCTTCGCCGAGCCAGTCACGATCACCTGTGAGGAATGCGGCGGGCACCGCTACAATCCTACGGCGCTGTCCTATCAGTATCAGGGCCTGAACATCGAGCAGGTCATGGATCTAACCATTGCGGACGCCTATGCCTTCTTCGAAAGCGCAAAAATTCGCAAGCGTCTGCAGAGCATGATCGATGTGGGCTTGGAGTATCTTACCCTGGGGCAGCCCACCAGCACCCTCTCCGGCGGAGAGATCCAGCGGGTCAAGCTGGCCAGCGAGCTCCACCGACAAGGGCAGATCTACATTCTGGACGAGCCCAGTACCGGCCTGCACATCAAGGATATCGAGATGCTGCTGGCCCTGCTTCGGAAGCTGGTGGAGCGCGGCAACACCGTCGTCATGGTGGAGCAGAGCATGGAGCTGATCGCCCAGGCGGACTGGGTCATCGACCTGGGCCCGGAAGGGGGATCCGGCGGAGGAAACATCCTGTTTGAGGGGACCCCAGTGCAGCTCTTGAATTGTGCCAGCTCCAAAACCGGTCGCTTTTTGCGAAAGCTGGCCGGAGCGACCGACGACGCTTCCCGCTCCTCAGCCGTCATGGCTGCAGACTGTCTGCGATGATCCTCCACGCTTCCGTCAAGCGCTCCAAACTCCACGCCGCGTTGGCCGGACTGGTGGACGGAAGGCAGATCGCGGCCCTGCCGACCAGCGCTTCCGTATAGCGCTGATAGTACTTCTGGGCTGTCTGCCCATTGGTGAAGATGGCGCGGATCTCGGCGCTTTGCAAAATCCGGTTCAGATCATTTGCCGTCACATTCCGAATGCTGGAATCGGAGGAGGCTTCGATCTCACAGCTGTGGATCACATCCCAGACTGCAATATGATGGCCCAGAAGAAACGCCTTCTTTTCCTCCACGGATCGCGGCGCCGCTTCCGCCAGAACAGCGGCCAGCACCTTCCAAAAGCGGTTTTGCGGGTGGCCGTAAAAGAAGCCTTCCGCTCTGGATTTGACGGACGGAAAACTCCCCAGGATCAAGACGCGGGAATCCTTGTCAAATACGGGGGAAATCGGATGTACGATCATACGGTCAACTCCCTTTCGCATTTCCTGCACAGACGCAAAAGCTGGGCGCTTCTACGAAGCGCCCAGTCACTTGTATATTGTTATGGATCAGCTCTGTTCCGTGTCTGATCCCACTTCAACGGATGGCACATCGCATCACGGCTTAATACTTGAATGTCACGCTCAGCACGCCGTCGAAGGTCGTCCACGAAAAATCTGTGTCGTGGCGCTTATAGACGGTTCCCTGGTAAACAAAGCTCTGCTCATCGGCGCGCACGGTAAACTTATTGCTTTTCAAGATCCTATAGTATCTCGACTTTTTGGCGAATACTTTTTTATCCAAAACCTTTGCCCATTCCGGTTTGACCAGATCTCGGCGGTAGTACAGCAGCAGCTCATACATGGAGAAGACGCGCTTGCTGGGAACAAACACCTCCGGCAGTGCATACTTTCCATCTTCTCCCAAGGAGACTTCAAAATTCAAGAACAGTTTGCTCCGCAACGAGCGCTTTTGCCGCTTGGCGTGCACCAGGAAGAGGATGAATGCCAGCACGAGCAGGATGCCGAGAAGGGGGATGATGGGGCTGATGACCCTCAACTGGCCCACCAGTTCCGTTTCGCTTCCGTCTTCCAGGAGGCTGCTGATCCGAATCTCTTCCGTTCCGGAACTCAAGCTGTGGATCGTAAGCGTATTGCCGTGGATCTCAAACTCCGCAAGCTCTTCTCCGCCATTGACGGAATAATAGCGTTTTACGCCTTGCCCGAGCGTATCTGTCAAGTCGAGCGTCTTTGAGAACCAGTTCAAGGCATAGATCGTGCCGATGTCCGCGCTTCCGCCCTTCCATTTGTCCCGAATTCGAATGGTTCCGGTACAGGTCCGGACAAAATAACCATCAGATACCTTGGCTGTTACGGTGTAGGCGGAACCAGACTCGATCGGGAAGAATGCGGTTAGAGAGGCGGCCGTTGCGTTATAATCCAAATTCAGCGTAACGCCTTCTGTTTCGCCTTTCTTCGTTACAACGATACTCTTTTCGGTTAGGGAATCGAAAAAGTCGTGGATATTATCCGCATCAATGTTTTTCGGGCGGATGGTTGCCAATGCGCTGTCCTTGCTGGCCTGCTCCAGGGTGAGGGTGATCTCTGTTTTTTCCGTCAACATCCAGGTGTAGTTCAAAATGGGCTCAGACTGTTTGTCTGCAACATTCAAGATCCATGTACCGGTGGCGATCGGCTCGACCAACTTGATCAACTGATAGGATTTTCCTGCCTTGAAGACGATTTTGGTGCCTTCAAGGAAGGTTTCGCCGCCGTTGAGATCCACATTGACAGAATTGCCGGAGGGGGCGGTGATAATGACCTCCGAAACGCCGTCAGGGGCCGCGATAATGATGTTTGCCTCCGAAATGTTGGGCGATTCCACAACAAGATTGCCCTCATGGATAATGCGCTCGCCGATGGTCGCGTAGATTTTTTCGAATTCCGTCACCACGGCCTTCATGCCGTCCTGGTCATGGGCGTCGATGATCGCCAGCAGTTCCTCCGGGGAGTTGGCGACCCCGTTGTTCAGCTGGTAGTCTCGAATGCCCTCCAGAGCTACGCGGCCGTTTTCATTCATACTGTCATTGTAGTTTGTTCCGATCGTAAAAATGCGGCAGTTGTTTTCAATGGCAATGTCCAGCGCATCCTGCAGCTGGGCCTCGGATTCTTCGATCGTTTTGTTTTCCAGGTCCTGGGTATAACCGTCGGTAAACAGAATGATCATTTTCTTTTGGGCGTCTTCGCTCTCCCCACAGATAAACTGAACAGCGGAGAGCAGGGCGTTGCCAATGTCTGTACCGCCGGCAGCGTAGGTAATATCCGAGATCTCTTTTTTGACCAGCTCTCGCTGATACCCGTCGCTCACGGCGATGAATCCGCTGTTATAGACCGAAGTATCGAAGCTCATAACGGCGATTTTCGAATCGCCGCCTTCGTCGCACAGGTCAACGACCATCTTGGCCGCGTCTTTGACGAACTGGCTTCGGTCCGTGTTCTTCATGGAACCGCTGCAGTCGATCAGAAGCACCAGATTAAAGTCTTCGTTGTCAATGCTGGAGCTGATCTCAAAGCTGGTCACAGCATCTTCGTCTTCATCCGCAAGCGCAGCATCGCCCTCTGCAGTTGCGCTGGTCTCAAGCGCTGTGCCTTCGGTGGCGGAAATGCTTTCCGTGGCGCTGCCTTCGGTGGCGGAAATGCTTTCCGTGGCGCTGCCTTCGGTGGCGGAAATGCTTTCTGTGGTGCTGGCTTCGGTGGAAATTGCTTCGTCACTGGTGAGTTCCGTGGGGGATTCTGCAAAGGCAGCCGTGACCAGGGAAACACAGAGGGAAAGAGACAGAAGCAGGCATACCAGGGAACGGATCGTAAGCCTCGTTGTTTTCATGTTGTATCCTCTTTTCTTTTCATGCGGAAGAACACATCTCAGATTGCTCGTACCAAAGCATATTGCCGCCCTTTTCTTCCAAACCCGGGCGCGCGCCGAGGGTGCGGAGCGCCGGGAAGTGCGCGAAATGCCCAGCCGGATAGCCAGGCGGCGCAGCATGACAAAAAATACGACGGAACAAAAATGCTAATTCTATTATAATAAACATTTTATGAAAAGTCAACTTGAAGATGCAAGGCTTTCAAAAATAATGGAAAATTATTCCTTCATTCAGCGTAAGGAAGAGGCGTTGCTTGTCGGTTGCATGCACCGGAGTGAAATGCAGTATGCAAATGCGATACCCCGTCCCCTACGGGTGCGGTGCGTTCGACGGTACAGCTCAGCCCAATCGGTGCGCCCCTCATCCGGCCCTACGGGCCACCTTCCCCCAAGGGGGCAATGTCGTCAACTTAAGAAAAAAGCAAACAAAAAGCATAGCAAAACGCACAAAAAACGCGGAAAAACATTAGTAAAAATGCGAATTGACAAATGAAACATCGCCAAATAATCAAGATGGATATTTTGATTTTGGGATGTGAATTACATGAAAGTTCGTCGTGCGTTTTTGAAAGTATTGGAGCAGACAAAGGATCTGCTTCTCAGTTACGATTACCTGTGTCGTTCAAGAATAAAACCCACATATTTCACGAGACTGCGAAAACTGAGTTTTTTGAAAACATGTTGTTTATTCTCAGCGGCGCCAGGAACAGCTTACAGGGAGAACTGAACCATTATCTGGATATGCTGAACCGACAGGATGAAACTTACTCAAAGCAAGCTTTTTCAAAAGGCCGACAGCGCATCAAGCCGGAGGCATTCAAAGAACTCGTGGACAATGCCGTGCAGACGACATACGAGCAGCTTTTCCGCAACCTGGCTCCCATCACCCTCCACGAGGCGGAAATGTACCGGGGCAAGATGGACACCTACGGGACAGAAGATTTCCTCCAGGAAGGGATCATAGTAGCATGGGAAATCATCAGCAGAGGGAACTTCAAGGGCGGGAAATTCAGCACCTACTTCGGAGCAGCCATCCGCAACCGTCTGATCCGCATCTGGCGGGATTACAATTTGAAGAACCTCGTCTGCATCGGCGAGAGCGAAGACTGCCGGGGCAACATCACCCGCATCCTGGTCGAGAGCGACTACGCCAAGGAGTATCGGATTAAGAAGGCCGAACAGAACAAACGCTGGTACGAGAAGAAAAAGGCCAGCCAGCCGCCTAAGGAGAAAAAGCCGCCGATGACCAAGGAGGAGCGGAGCCGGAAGGTCTGCGCCTACCAGAAGGAATACTACGCCGCCCATCCTGACAAGATGGCAGAGAGACGCGAGAAAAACAGGATTGCGGAGAAGGCCAGACGGGAGCGGAAGAAGGCGGAAAGGCTGGCGGCGCAGGAGGCATGAAAACACAGCATAGAGATAGGCTGCGGTGAGCGCGGCCTTTTCTCTTTGCGTGGACTACGATTCTCCTTCAGAGCGAATAGGAAAGCAGGTCGATTGAAGCGACCAAGAAAGCAGGCCGGTAGAACCGGTCAACAACAGGCCAGTGGCCGGAAATGGAGCGTGTGATGATGAGTTTCCCGAACAGAGAAACCGTTGAAAAGCTGCGGAGTACCTATCCCGTGGGCTGCCGGGTTGTACTCGACCACATGGATGACCCTTATGTGCATATCCAGGTTGGGTCGCAGGCGAATGTAACGGGCGTGGACGACGCCGGCAATGTGATGTGCGATTAGGACTGTGGCAGTTCCCTTTCCCTTGCCTACGGCGCTGACCAGGCGCATAAGATCAGCACAGAGGATGAAGCGAAGGAGACCCTGGACTGGTACGGAAGGCATCAGCCGGAGGAGAATACTCGCTGTCCACATTGCGGTGAGATGATGTGGGGACCGAGGGAGCGTCACGCCCTGAGCCGTTATGCTGCCATCACTGTGTGCGACCGCTGTGGATGCAAGGAGGCGCTGGAATGCGCTGGGATGGTTGAAAAGAGGTCACTCATAAAGTGGTGTGCGATTGTTCTGCCGTCCGTGGGTGGCGGCGCGTGGAGGAGATGAAGTCGTGCCCACTGAGCAATGATCCGGCTGTGTAGGGGTGCCTCACACGGTTGGAACCTGCTCGGTGGGCTGCTCTGAAACTGGATAGGTTTTTCTGTTGCCGGGGGCTGCTGAGTGTGGTATGCTTGCACAAGGCAAGGAAGTGATTCTTGCCTATTTCTCGTTCAGAATAATCCCATAAAAACCGTTGCTTTCAGACGCGGGTTCTGCTATAATGTATAAGTATCATTGTGCCCATGTGCGGGTCTTGAATCTCTATGCCGTAGGCTGATACGATTTTTCAACGAAAGGGGATTGAAAGCCATGCGGAACGGGGCTACACTTGCACAGCACGGCACAGCACAGC
>JAFOKO010000095.1 GCA_017419715.1 Oscillospiraceae bacterium
ATACCCGGATCAGATCGTGAAAAAGGACCGGCATACCTTTGTAGTCCCCAAACGCTGCGTATCGGTTCGGGAGCCTTACAGCGCCGAGCGCCGCAAAGCTGCCAGTGAACGGGCAAAGGCTGCCGGATATGCACCGCCCAAACCCAAGGCGAAGAAAGGAGAGTGACAACCATGCCTGATAATAAACCAACCAACCGGGAGCGATTGCGGGAAATCACCGAGGGCATCGAACAGGGTATCAAGGAGCTGTTCGAGAGCGAGAAGTATATACGTTACCTGTCGGTGATGTCCCGTTTCCACCGCTATTCGGTCAATAACACCATGCTCATCTATATGCAGAAGCCGGATGCTACGCTGGTCGCTGGCTTCAACAAGTGGAAAAATCAGTTTGAGCGCCATGTGAAAAAGGGTGAGCATGGCATTACCATAATCGCGCCCACGCCATATAAAAAGAAAATCGAGGAACAGAAGCTGGACCCAGATACCAAGGCTCCGATTTTGGATAAGGACGGGAAAATCGTCACCGAGGAAAAGGAAATTGAGATTCCCATGTTCCGCCCGGTGAAAGTTTTTGATTTGAGTCAGACGGACGGAAAGCCTTTGCCGGAACTGGCCTCCAACCTGTCGGGGAATGTGCAGAACTTTGAGGTTTTCATGGAAGCCCTGCGGCGCTCTGCCCCGGTTCCCATCGAGTTTGAGCCGATGGATGCCAATATGGACGGCTACTTTTCCTCTGAGCAGCAGCGGATCGCCATTCGCACCGGCATGAGCGAGGTGCAGACGGTTTCCGCAGCTGTCCATGAGACAGCCCATAGCAAGCTCCATAACTACAATCTGCCTGTGGTGAAGGATACCAGCAAGTATCAAGAGGTAGAATTATTTGACCAGCCAGCCCTGTTCTCAAATGGAAGAATTGCGCGCGAAGATCTTCCTGATGGGCTGTTTTGTTATGACCTGCGTGGCTCAGATGATGATCCGGGCTATCCGATTGCCGTAGAGGAAAGGGTTGTTGTGAACCACGCTGCATCCGTTATCACCGCAAAGCCTTTAGAACTGCCAGAAGATGGGCGTATCATGTTTACGGAGGAGTCTGGTCTGAATTTTGTCGGCGGCGAAAAGACCATTCAGCAGTTTTTGCAGGAAAGCAAAAAGGACCGGCACACCGAGGAAATAGAGGCTGAAAGTATCTCTTATGCGGTTTGCAAGTATTATGGCATTGAGACTTCCGAAAACAGCTTTGGCTATATTGCCAGCTGGAGTCAGGGCAAGGAGCTGAAGGAGCTGCGATCCAGTTTGGAGACTATCAGCAAGACTTCCGGGGAGCTGATCTCCGATATTGACCGCCACTATAAGGAAATCTGCAAGGAACGCGGTATTGACCTGACAGCCGAGCAGGAGCGTGTTTCGGAATCGGAAAAAACAGAAGGAAAAGAACCGGCCCTGTCTACATCTAATGTCCAGCAGGAAACACTGACCTATTATGTGGCCGAGTGCATGGAGTTTCCTTCCCTTGGCGAATACCATGAGAATCTTTCTCTCATGAAAGCCGTTGAGCTGTATCAAGCTATTCCGACAGAGCGAATGAACGGTATCAAAGGGATAGGGTTCGATTTACACGATGGCAGTGATTACAATGGACAGTTCCCTATCTTAACCGGAAAGACGATTGATGTGGAAACAATCAATGGTATTGACTATTTTCGCAATAGCCCGCTGGTACAGAAAGCGGTATCCGATTTGATAGCGGCTATGCCGGATATGGAAGTTACGCAGGCAGCACCGCCTTTGGCAGAACTGGGAATAGATCAAAAAGTCATGGGAAATGTGGCAGAACTGTTGCAGGTTCAGCCTTCACAGGAATCGGTTGCATTTGATATAAACGGAGAAGAATATCTTGCAATTCAGCACTGCGAGAGCGGACATGATTATACGATTTACAGTCCTGATTTTGCGCTATTGGATGGCGGGCAGATAGATAACCATTCTTTAGAGCAAGTGACCTACGAACTTCTCATGGAGGAAATTAAGGGAACGGATTTGGTGAGACCATACGATTACGATACGCTGATGGAACAGGTAGAAGCTGCTCAACAGAAACGATTTGAGAAAAATGAGTTAGGCGAAGTACAGAGTCCATCTGTTTCTATGTTACCGGAATCACCAGAGCAGGCATTGGATGAATACCCCATGCCGGACCCGGTGCTGACCCAAGATGATCTGGAGAAATGCGGCTACCTGGACAGCGACCTTTTGCCCCTCTCCAAAGAACGGGCCTACGAGCTGAAGGAGCGAGATTTGACCGTGTACATTGTGCAGGAGGGCGAAAACCCGGAGATGGCGTTTGATACTACCGATCTGGATGTCCACAATGGTATTTTTGCTGTTTCCCGTGAGGAATGGGAGCAAAGCCCGCAGTTCCATGAGAAGGTGCTGGAACGTCAGGATCACCAGATGGAACGGGAGCACGCGTTTCTATCCCATGAGGGGGACTGTTTCGCTATCTATCAGGTGAGCCGGGATGACCCTCAGAATGTGCGATTCATGAATCTGGATTGGCTGCAATCTCACAGCCTATCCGTAGACCGGAGCAACTACGATCTCATTTACACAGCCTCGCTGAACGGTTCCGGCAGTACAATGGAGCAGCTGGAAAGGCTGTATGAGCAGTTCAATCTGCAAAAGCCGGTGGATTTTCACAGTCCATCCATGAGTGTCAGCGACATCGTTGCCATCAAGCAGGATGGTAAGGTATCCTGTCATTACTGCGATAGTTTTGGTTTTACCGATGTTCCCGGATTTCTGTCGGATAATCCGATGAAAAATGCGGAAATGGCCGTGGAGGACGATTATGGCATGATTGACGGTGTTATCAACAACGGTTCCAGGGAGCCGACGGTAGCACAGTTGGCGCAGCAGGCCCGCAGCGGCCAGCCCATTTCACTCATGGACTTGGCGGCAGCCACTCATCGGGAGGAACGGGATAAGAAAAAGTCCGTTATGGAGCAACTGAAAAGCCAACCCAGGACGGAACACAAAAAGAAAGCGCCCCAAAAGAGCGCGGAAAGGGAGATTTGATATGGGAAACTTCACCTTTGAGGAAATGAATCTGATGTGTATTTACAATAACGGTAGCCGTACCGGGCTGATTGACAGCCTGAGCGAGATGCGCGGCGAACTTTTGCCGGAAGAAACCGAGCTTTTGGCATTGACCGACAGCACCCTCTCTAAGCTCCGTGCCATGACCGATGATGAATTTGCTGTGCTGGAGCTGTATCCGGATTTTGACGAGTAAGCAGCACACATAAATACCTGATGGGGCGGCCTTTTTGAGCCGCCCCATTTCTATCATTCAAAATGAAGGGAGGACAGAAAACCATGCCAACAAAAGCAGAAATGTATGCACAGATGGTAGATAAGGTGGCAACGCAGCTCACCGGCAGCTGGCAGGAATGGGCGGCCTTTCTCACCACCGCATCCCGCCTGTATAAATACCCGTTCCATGAACAGCTGATGATCTACGCCCAGCGCCCGGACGCCACCGCCTGTGCCGAGTACGACCTGTGGAATGATAAGATGGGCCGGTATGTCCGGCGCGGGTCTAAGGGCATTGCGCTGGTAGACGATTCCGGGGACAGACCCCGTTTACGCTATGTGTTCGATATTTCCGATACCGGAACCCGTGAACATTCCCGCACCCCTTGGCTGTGGCAGCTGGAAGAACAGCACATGATTCCGGTGGAGGCCATGCTGGAGCGTACCTATGGGATCGGCGGGGATGATTTCGCCCAGCAACTCACCGATGTGGCCCGTAAGCTGGCGGATGAATATTGGGCGGAGCATCAGCAGGACTTTTTCTATATCATTGACGGTTCCTTTCTGGAGGAGTACGAGGAGTTCAACATCGGAGTACAGTTTAAGGCAGCCGCCACCGTCAGCATCACCTACGCCCTGATGTCCCGCTGCGGACTGGAGCCGGAACGATACTTTGACCATGAGGATTTCATGGCAATCTTCGATTTCAATACCCCGGCTACTATCGGGGCGCTGGGAACAGCGGTCAGTCAGATCAATCAACAAGTGCTGCGGCAGATCGGCGTCACCGTCCGAAATGCAGAGCGCGAGGCCATGCAAGAAAGGAGCCAATGGGATGAACAACACCTTAACCTACACCAAGAACGGGGATTACCTGATTCCCGACCTGAAGCTGAGCGAACAGCAGTCGAAGCCCCTGGGCAAGTACGGCAGGATGCGGAAATCGTATCTGAAGGAACACCGCCCGATTCTTTACAACCAGCTGCTGATGAGCGAGAAGCTGTACCCGCACCTCATCGAGATCGACGAGACAGCCCAGACCCGTCTGGAGCAGATGATGCCCCAGCTGGCGAAGGAGGCGGACGCAACAGAGAAACTGAAAGCAGCCGACCCGATGAAATGGGCGGGCCTGATGAACACCTGCAAAGCGCAGGCCGAGGAGATTCTGCTGGCGGAGCTTATCAACAGCTGACCTTAGACCTGTTCCTCTCCGAAGCAGAACAAATCCAAAAGATAGATGAAGCAGAGAATGTTACAAACACATTCCCTGCTTTTTCTTTTGCCCAAAAGGAAATTGACCATGTGCTGCGGCTGGGCGGCAACACCGACCATCAGCGGGAGAGGATCGTTGCTGAATTTGAAAAGCAGAAGCCCGTTTCAGAAATTGCCGCTTCTCTGCAAGCCCTTTATCATGGCGGCAATGGCATCACGACCAGCACCGGCAGTATCACAGTCTGGTACACCGAGGAGGGCATCCGCCTTTCCCGTGGAAAATCTGCCCGTCACGATAAAACTGCCCAGGTCATCTCCTGGGAGAGCGCCGCCGAGCGCATCGGTGAACTTTTGGAATCCGGCCAGTTTGCCACTAATGTGGAGTTGACCGAAGCGGCAGGCTATGAACGATCCCTTCTGGCGTCAAAGCTTTGGAATCTTTACCACGATTTCAGCGATGAGGCCAGGGAAGCAGGGTATCTGAGTAGCCTTGCACAGATTAAAGGAAACGGGTTCCCGGAGGAAACCAAATGGCTGACCGAACAACTGAAAAGCCCTGATTTCAGGCAGACCCTGACCGATGAATATGCCGCCTTTTGGACCGCATACAGTCAGGACCGTGACCTGCTTCGGTTCCATTATCACAGACCGAGAGAAATTTGGGAAAACCTAAAGGACTTGTCTTTGCCCCGCAAGGAATTTGCAACGGATATGGCAGAGGTTCCTTCGGTCAAACACTTTATCACCGAGGACGAGATCGACACCGCCATGACCGGCGGCAGCGGCTTTGAGGGCGGTAAGGGTCGTATCTTCACATTCTTTCAAGAACAGCATACTGACAAGGAAAAGGTGGAGTTTCTCCGAAAGGAGTACGGTATCGGTGGACATTCCCATGCCCTGTCCGGTGCAACCGGTAGTGGAGAGGATCATGACGGAAAGGGACTGCACTACAGGAAAAGCGATTGCCCGGATGTTCATTTCACCTGGGAGAAGGTCTCTAAGCGCATCACCGATCTTATCAAAAAAGACCGCTATCTGACCGTACAGGAGCAGGCCGAGTACGAGAAAATTCAAGCAGAAAAGGCGCTGGCTGAAGCGGATGCCGTAAAAGAAGAAAATAAGACCGCCCCTGCCAGCTGGGAATACAACGCAGTCAAGGAACGCCATCCCGATGATCTGGTGCTTTATCAGGTGGGAGATTTCTTTGAGCTATACGGTGAGGATGCCAAAGAAGCTGCCGCAGAGTTGGAGCTGCATCTGACCACCCGCCCGGTTCCGGGCGCAGGCCGCATTGAAATGTGCGGGATTCCGGCACACCAGCTGGAGCAGTATGTGGAACGGCTGCGGGATAAGCATGATGTGACGATCTCTGCTGTCCCAGAAGGCGGCACGGAACATCAGGAGTATTCTCTGCGCTCCATCGACCATGAGGCGGAGCAGACCATCAACGCCCACGAAGCCGAATTTGGTGCGGACGGAACCAGAGTTTTCGGAAATGGTGAAGCAGAACCCGCAAAGCCTACCATCCGGGAGCAGTATGAGCAGTATAAGCCCATTGTGATTGCTGCCATTACTGAGGATGTGGCCTATCGGAATGCCTGCGGTCATTCTGACCGGGACAATGCTGTGCTTGAGGGCAACGCGGCGGTGCGCCGTGCCATTCTTGGTTCCGGTGATATGGAACTGATCCGGCTGTTTGTCGATGTACCGGAGTTCCGTCAGCGCCTGCACCGGGAGGCCGTAGAGGAAACTTATCCAAAATTACATGAGCTTTTGCGTCCTCTCTCCCAGGATGATATTGACGATGCCATTCGTGCGTGGAATGGTGATATTCAGAGCAAACACGCAGTTGTCCGTTATATGAAAAATCATGCACGGGAGAAGGATACCGCCGCATGGCTGAGTCATGAGTATGGCGGCAGCGACAGCAAGAGCCTGTTTATTGTCCGAACCGGAAGCCCGGAGGAAACGGAACTGCCGTGGCCGAAGGTACAGCGGCGCATTGCTCAGCTGATCCAGGAGGACCGCTTCTATACCCAGACCGAGCAGGATGCCCTGGATGATATAGACCCGATTGCCATTCGGGAGTCCCTGGCAGAGCGCGGTATCGTGAACGGTCAGGTGGTTGATGCTGAAAAGCTGGATGATGACCCATTTATCCAGCGGGTGATGGCCGATGCAGAGCAGCTTGCTGCTGGGGAAGAAACGCCGGAGCCGCGATTTTCTGTTACAACCACCAGCGACGCATTTCCCGACCCGGAGGATGTCTTTGCTATTTGGGATCAGACGATTCACAACTATTATGCAAGCGGCGATGGAACGGTGCCGACATTCCCGGATGAAGCAGCTGCGCAGAATTATCTCAATCAGCTGATACACCCAGCGCTTAATTCGGATTTGCAGGAGCCGGAACCCGTACAGCCAACCTATACCGCCGAGCCGGTAACGATCTATCCGGGTGATAAGAACAATCTGCCTTACGATGTGGTCGTGGAACGGCTGCATATTGAGGAACCGGAGCCACCTGCACCGGAGCAGGAGAAAACGCTGGATGAGGTTTTGGACGAACATCCCATTTCGATTCAGGTCAACGGCGAGTGGCAGACCTTTCCCAATGCCGCCGTTGCCGAGGATGCCGCTTATGAGGAATACAAGGCCAATGTTCGCCGGAACGCGCAGAACTTCCGTATTACCGACGATCATCTGGGCGAGGGCGGTCCGAAAGCCAAGTTTCAGGCCAACATCAATGCCATTCAACTTTTGAAGGAGCTGGAGGCTACCGGCCAGCAGGCCAGCCCGGAACAGCAGCAGGTGCTTTCCCGCTATGTGGGCTGGGGCGGTCTGCCGGATGCCTTTGACCCCTCTAAAGAAAGCTGGAGCAAGGAATATGCCCAGCTGAAGGAATTGCTGACCCCAGAGGAGTACGCCGCCGCCAGAGGTTCCACCCTCAACGCCCATTACACCAGCCCTACGGTGATCCAGGCTATCTATGAGGCCGTAGGCCGCATGGGATTTGAGACCGGCAACATTTTGGAACCGTCCTGCGGTGTGGGTAATTTCTTTGGGATGCTGCCGGAGCGTATGGCAGGAAGCAAGCTGTATGGTGTGGAGCTGGATCCCATCACCGGACGGATCGCAGAACAGCTTTACCCCAAGGCCAATATCACAGTTGCAGGCTTTGAGACCACGGACCGCCGGGATTTTTACGATCTGGCGGTGGGCAATGTTCCTTTCGGTCAGTATCAGGTCAACGACAAAGCCTATAACAAGCTGGGCTTCAACATCCACAACTATTTCTTTGCAAAATCCTTAGATCAAGTGCGCCCCGGCGGTGTGGTTGCCTTTGTCACCAGCCGGTATACGATGGACGCCAAAGATTCCACTGTGCGCCGGTATCTGGCCCAGCGCGCTGAGCTGCTGGGAGCCATTCGACTGCCCAACAATGCGTTCAAGGCCAATGCCGGAACCGAAGTGGTTTCTGATATTGTCTTTCTGCAAAAGAGAGACCGCCCGCTGGATATTACGCCGGAATGGACGCAGACCGGTCAGACGGAAGATGGGTTTGCCATCAATCGCTATTTCCTCGACCACCCTGAAATGGTGCTGGGCAGACAGGAGCCGGAAAGCACCGCTCATGGCATGGACTACACCGTAAATCCCATTGAGGGCTTGGAACTGTCCGACCAGCTGCACGATGCTGTAAAGTATATTCGTGGCACCTATCAGGAGGCTGCGCTGCCGGAGCTGGGAGAGGGCGAATCCATCGACACCTCTATCCCCGCTGACCCCGATGTAAAAAACTACTCCTATACCGTGGTGGACGGCGAAGTGTACTTCCGGGAAAACAGCCGCATGGTGCGGCCTGATCTCAATGCCACCGCCGAAGCCCGTGTAAAAGGCATGGTCGGTCTGCGGGATTGTGTTCAGGATCTCATTGACCTTCAGATGGATGCTGCCATTCCAGACAGCGCCATCCGAGAGAAACAGTCGGAGCTTAACCAGCTTTATGATAATTTCTCTGCCAGGTATGGCCTTATCAATGACCGTGCTAACCGTCTGGCCTTTGCCGATGATTCCAGCTACTATCTGCTGTGCGCGCTGGAAATCATTGACGAGGAAGGAAAGCTGGAGCGCAAGGCGGATATGTTCACCAAGCGCACCATCAAACCCCATGAGGCTGTGACCTCCGTGGACACGGCAAGTGAAGCCCTGGCTGTCTCTATTGCGGAAAAAGCCCATGTGGATATGGCGTACATGGAACAGCTGACCGGCAAGACCGGGGACGAGCTGGCCGCTGAGCTTCGCGGCGTTATTTTCCGTCTGCCCGGTCCTGTACCTGAGGGGGAACGCCCTCATTATGTGACTGCCGATGAATACCTTTCCGGCAATGTGCGCCGAAAGCTGCGGCAGGCACAGCGGGCGGCAGAAAAAGACCCCGCCTTTGCGGTCAATGTGGAGGCGTTGGAAAAGGCTCAGCCCAAGGATCTGGATGCTTCGGAGAGTGAGGTTCGCCTGGGCGCTACCTGGATCGACAAAGAGTACATCCAGCAGTTTATGTATGAGACCTTTAACACCCCGTTTTATCTCCAGCGCAGTATTGAGGTCAATTACACACCCTATACCGCCGAGTGGCAAGTCACCGGCAAAAGCTCCGTTTCTTACAACGATGTGGCTGCCTATACCACCTATGGTACAGACCGGGCCAACGCCTATCGGCTGCTGGAAGATGCGCTGAACCTCCGTGATGTTCGTATCTATGACACGGTGGAGGATGCAGACGGCAGGGAGCGCCGGGTGCTGAATGCCAAGGAGACCACTCTGGCAGCGCAGAAACAGCAGGCGATCAGGGATGCCTTTCGGGATTGGATTTGGAAGGACCCGGAACGGCGGCAGACGCTGGTGCGCCAGTACAATGAAGAAATGAACTCCACCCGGCCCCGTGAATACGATGGCAGCCATATTAGATTTGGAGGCATGAACCCAGCCATCACCCTGCGGGAGCATCAGCTTGGCGCTATCGCCCATATCCTCTACGGCGGTAATACGCTGCTGGCACACGAAGTGGGCGCGGGAAAGACGTTCGAGATGGTGGCCGCCGCTATGGAATCCAAGCGGCTGGGGCTTTGCCAGAAGTCCCTTTTTGTCGTCCCGAACCACCTGACCGAGCAATGGGCATCGGAGTTTTTGCGGCTTTACCCATCCGCCAATATCCTTGTGACCACGAAAAAAGACTTTGAGACCCATAACCGCAAGAAGTTCTGCGCCCGGATCGCCACCGGAGATTATGACGCTATCATCATTGGACACAGCCAGTTTGAGCGTATTCCCATCAGCCGGGAACGCCAGGAACGGCTCCTCTACGAGCAAATCGACGAGATTACAGATGGAATCGCAGAGGTGGAAGCCAGCGGTGGGGAGCGTTTTACCGTCAAGCAGTTGGAACGCACCCGAAAATCCTTGGAAGCCAGACTGGAAAAGCTTCAGGCAGAGGGACGCAAGGACGATGTTGTGACCTTTGAGCAGCTGGGTGTAGACCGACTGTTTATCGACGAGGCACACAATTACAAAAACCTGTTTTTATACACCAAGATGCGGAATGTGGCGGGGCTTTCTACCACCGATGCGCAGAAATCATCGGATATGTTCGCCAAGTGCCGCTACATGGATGAGATCACCGGCAGCCGGGGCGTTGTTTTTGCCACCGGAACCCCTGTCAGCAACAGTATGACCGAGCTTTACACCATGCAGCGGTATCTTCAGTATGACCGTCTGCAAGAATTGAGCATGACCCATTTTGACTGCTGGGCCAGCCGTTTCGGGGAAACCGTCACGGCGCTGGAGCTGGCACCGGAAGGCACCGGCTATCGGGCGCGGACGCGGTTTTCCAAGTTCTTTAACCTGCCTGAGCTGATGAACCTGTTCAAAGAGGTGGCGGACATCAAGACCGCCGACCAGCTGAACCTTCCCACACCGGAGGTGGAGTATCACAACATTGTAGCCCAGCCTACCGAACACCAGCAGGAGATGGTAAAAGCCCTTTCGGAGCGAGCATCCGCAGTACACAGCGGATCGGTTGACCCATCCGTGGACAATATGCTCAAGATCACTTCGGATGGCCGCAAGCTGGGGCTGGACCAGCGGATTATCAACCAGCTGTTCCCGGACGAACCCGGAACCAAGGTCAACCAATGTGTAGATAATATCCTGCAAATCTGGCGGGATGGCGAGGCGGATAAGCTGACTCAGCTGGTTTTCTGCGACATCTCCACGCCCCAGGCAGCCCCGTCCAAAAAGGCGGCCAAGGCGCTGGATAACCCCACCCTTCATGCGCTGGAGGAAGCTGTGCCGCTATCGGAGCCGGAACGGGCCTTTACGGTCTATGAGGACATCCGACAAAAATTGATTACCCAGGGGATGCCCGCCGACCAGATTGCTTTCATCCATGAGGCCAATACCGAAGTAAGGAAAAAAGAGCTGTTCGCCAAAGTCCGTACCGGACAGGTGCGCGTCCTGCTGGGCAGCACCGCAAAGATGGGCGCTGGCACCAATGTGCAGGACCGCCTTGTGGCGCTCCATGATTTGGATTGCCCGTGGCGGCCGGGAGACCTTGCCCAGCGCAAAGGCCGTATCGAGCGCCAGGGCAACCAGAACCCCCTTGTCCATGTGTACCGCTATGTGACGGAGGGAACCTTTGATGCCTACCTGTGGCAGACTGTGGAGAATAAGCAGAAATTTATCAGCCAGATCATGACCTCCAAATCGCCGGTACGCTCCTGCGATGATGTAGATGAAACCGCACTGTCTTTTGCGGAAATCAAGGCCCTGTGTGCCGGAGACCCCCGTATTAAGGAGCGTATGGACCTGGATGTGGAGGTATCCAGACTGAAGCTGATGAAGGCCGACCACCAGAGCAAGCAGTACCGGCTGGAGGATCAGCTGCTGAAATACTTCCCGGAGGAGATTGAAAAGCACAAGGGCTTCATCAAAGGCTTTGAGGCTGATCTGGAAACCCTGTCAGCTCATCCGCAACCGGCAGAAGGCTTTATCGGCATGGAAGTCCGGGGCGATGTTCTGACCGACAAAGAGAACGCCGGTGCCGCCCTGCTGGACGCCTGTAAGGAGGTCAAAACCTCCGACCCGGTGCAGATCGGCAGTTACCAGGGCTTTGATATGTCGGTGGCGTTTGATGCGTGGCGGCAGGAATATACGCTCCTGCTGAAAGGCCAGATGACCCACCGGACCGCCCTGGGTACAGACCCGCGCGGCAATCTCACCCGTATTGACAATGCGCTCTCTCAGATGCCCCAGCGTCTGGAGTCTACGAAAGCAAAATTGGATGATCTCTACCAGCAGCAGGCCGCCGCCAGAGAAGAAATGGGCAAGCCGTTCCCTTATGAGGACGATCTGCGGGTAAAATCCGCCCGTCTGGTGGAGCTGGACACGCTGCTGAATCTGGACGGCAGGAGCCGGTCCCAGCCGGAATCCGTAGTTGCCAAAAGTACGCGGCCTTCGGTGCTGGAAGGACTGAAACGCCCGATGCCGCCCCGTAACCCTGAAAAGAAATCAAAACAACATGAGGAGGTGCGATAACATGAATACCAACGATTTGAATGCGGCTCTTTATGAGAAAATGGCCGCCGAGCAGGATCAGTACCGGGACTGGCTGAAAAGCCAGCCCCCGGAGGAGATTTTACATCACGCCTATGAGTACAGTGTCCGGGAGGACATTGTGATGGCAATGGAAGAACTGGAGCTGACGGATGCCCAGGCGCAAGCCCTTTTGGATTCTTCCTCTCCCCTGGCCGATGTGTACCGCTATTTTGAAAAGCTGGAGACTGCACACATGGATGTGGTGCGGGATAGTATTGAGAACCGGGCAGATGATGTATGCAGAGCCAAAGAGGAACTGCGGACAGCGCCAATCTATTCTCATACTGCCTCTTATGCTGCCGAGCATGGAGAGATGGAACAATATAGGACTTCTAATCGTGTCAATTTTCAATGTAAGGAGGCGATTGAAGCAGCGGTGCGGGAGCATTTTGACGGGATGTATCTTAACCAAGATGCCGCCAAAGGTGTGATTCAGACCTATGGTTTGGACCGGGTTATGCTGGTATTGGCCAATACCGTCCAGCTCCAGGATTGGGATGGACGCTATTCCATCCGAAATAAGGAATGGGCCAAGACGATTCCAAACCATAATTCCGATACGGTTCGCTGCGGTTATGCGCTGAACAGTCATCCGGCTGTGTTGGACGGCTTTATTGACCTGGTGAGGGAGGAACAGCCGCGCAGCCATACCAAGGGCGAAAAGGCGCAGCAACCCCGAACTTCAGTACGGGATAAGCTCAAACAGGAACCGCCCGCCCATAAGCCTGTCACCCAAAAGAAACGGGAGCAGGAGCGATGACTGCCCCCAACCGCAAGCGGGAGGTGCAGGTAAACTTCCGGGTATCACAGGAGGAGCTGGAGCTAATCGAGCAAAAAATGTCCCAGCTGGGGACAGCCAACCGGGAAGCCTATCTGAGAAAGATGGCGCTGGACGGTTATGTGGTGAAGCTGGAATTGCCGGAGCTGAAGGAGCTTGTTTCCCTTTTGCGCCGGAGCAGCAACAACTTAAATCAGCTCACGCGCCGGGTGCATGAAACCGGGCGTGTTTACGATGCCGACCTGGAGGATATATCCCAGCGGCAGGAGCAGTTATGGGAGGGGGTTAGGGAAATCCTTACCCAGCTCTCCAAACTTTCGTAACAGGGGCATAAACCCTATCTGCGGAGGGAGGAACGGCGTTCTTTTCGCCGCGCCTTCCTCCGCTTTTTCTTTTTGCCCGTATTCTTGCCTTTTACCGGCGCTTGCCGGATAATAAGGGCAGGTAGCAAAGTGTTCCGGTAAAGGAGTTGAGAGAGATGCTGACTTTTGAAAAGGTTTTGGAGATTTTCAAGGACTATCTGGCGTTGGATAAGGAGCTGGAGGTCTGCAAGAGCCGGTATGGATATATCCGGGTAGAGTTTGACGAGATCAGTGGTATCCCTGATTATTGCAGCGGCGTTGTCTGCCGGACACCGGAAGAATTGTTTGATGTACTGCTTTCTGATTATCAAGGGTATGAGGAAATCAAGTTGACAAAGGGGCAGAGAGACGCAACCGAGGAGGACATAAAAATAATTAGGGTACTCTGTCAAAGGTATTTGGATCGACGAGAGGAGGAAATGAAATGGCCGTATTGAAGCTACTGCTGAAAATCGTGGTCGCGCCGGTAGTGGTGCTGCTTACCCTGTTCGTCTGGATTTGCGTGGCGCTGGTCTATGTGTCCGGTCTGGTGCTGGGGCTGGCCAGCATGGTGATTGCCCTGCTGGGCGTGGCTGTCCTGGTAACATACTCCCCTCAAAATGGTCTGATTCTGCTGCTGATTGCGTTCCTTATCAGCCCCTACGGACTGCCCAAGCTGGCCTTCTGGATGCTGGGCAAGGTGCAGGGATTGAAGTACACAATACAAAATTTTGTTTATGGATAAAATGCAGAGTGCAGGAAGTAGTTTTCTTCCCGCACTTTGTTTTGTATAGGCGTTTACTTTAGATAAAATGTTATCTTGGGTGGGGCGATGAGTATGAGCGATGAGTATTTTAGCGGAAAAAGAGCTGCAAATAAATTTAATCGAAAATTTTGCACAAATAACGCAAAATTAGCAGTTAAATATTGACCGCGGTGCTTTTAACTGTTATAATGGTTGCTGAAAAGGCGAATACTGTGCATAGGAGGTATTCATTTATGTTGATTCAGTTTACAGTTGAAAATCACAGGTCAATAAAGAATAGTGCCGTAATCAGTTTTGCGGCCTCCAAGGATAAGTCATTTGAAGAATATCTGCTTCATCCTGACGCAAAAAAGACCTTGCTGCCTGCGCTTGCGATTTACGGTGCTAATGCTGCCGGAAAGAGCAATGTGCTGCACGCGATGATGACAATGAAAGAAATGGTGGTAGGCAATGCGGCGAAGGCATCTAAGGGGCAAAAGCTGCCGTGGGAGCCATTTGGTGGCATCAAGCAACCGACTACCTTTGAGATCGTGTTTATTTATCAAGGGATTCGTTACACCTACGGTTTCTCTTTTGATGCCAAAAAGATTTATAAAGAGTATCTTTTCCATTGGCCCAATGGCCGGGAGGCTCTGATTTTTTCCAGAGAAGATGGAGTATTTGAGTTCCGCGAAAATATAAATGAGCAAATGACGCTAAGCAACCGGACACCGGACAATAAGCTTTATCTGGTATCCTCCAATGACTGGAATCTGCCTCAGACGGAAAATGCCTATCGGTGGTTTCTTGAAAAGCTGACTTTTTTGATGGATGAGGAACCGGCTGCATCAGAAACCGTTGCTCAGATTGCCAGTGGCGATGATAAAAAGGCGCGAATCCTAAAGGAATTGTTGCTTGCTGACCTTGGCATCACCGATGTTGCAATCAAGAATAGCTCGGGCAAGGTACCGGTTATTACAACAACGCATCGGATTATTAACGAGGATGGAACAACAGAATATTTCCAGCTTTTAATGGAGCAGGAGTCTGCCGGTACACAACACTTTTTCACCCGAATTGGGGGATGGTTGCAGGCACTTGAAAATGGTGCACTTTTGGTTGTTGATGAAATTGAAGATAGCCTTCATCCCCTCCTGACCAGGCGGTTGATTGAAATGGTGCAGGATAAGACCATCAATACAAAGGGAGCGCAGTTAATCTTTACAACACATGATGCAATGCTGCTCGACCTGAACTTTTTCCGCAGGGATCAGATTTGGTTTGCAGAAAAGAATGATAAGACTTGTGCAACAGAGCTTTACTCATTGGCTTCTTTCTCACCAAGAAAAGGAGAAAATGTGCGTAAGGGGTATCTCCAGGGACGCTTTGGTGCGATTCCTTTTATTGGAGGTGACGCCAGATGAGTAAGATGAGAAAAGAGTATAATCCAAATAAAGTCGCACGGCGTAAGCGTAAACCGATCATCTATATCATCTGTGAAGGAAAGGAAACAGAAACGCTTTATTTCAAACATTTTCGTTCACGGAATTGTCTGGTAGATATAATACCGATCTCATCAAAGCACAAAGCAGCTGAGCATTTGGTGAAACACGCAAAATCTTTGATTTCGCAAGCGGACTATTATCCCAAAGACGGAGATCAGCTTTGGTGTGTATTTGACTGCGATGATAATAAAGACTCGGAGCTTCAGGCGGCAGTTTTGTATGCGGAGAAGAATGGGTATAAAATTGCATATTCCAATCCGGCCTTTGAATATTGGTATTTGCTCCATTTTGAAAAACGGAATGGATATTTGAAGGACTCTGCTGCGGTAATCGACATCTTAAAAAGCAAAGGGTATCTGGAGAATTACGGAAAAAGCGTGGATGTTTTTGAAGAATTGCAGGGACATCAGGCAGAGGCCGTTCAATACGCAAAAGAACGGGTGGAGCGATTAAGCAGAGACCAAGTTGCTGTGATTTGCCGTGACAGCAATCCGGTAACAACGGTCTATGAATTGGTTGAGTTCTTGAATAGTAAGAGAATATGAGATAATGAAGAAGCGAGGACATTACTGTAAAATCTGTGGAGAATACAAAGCGAATGAGAAGTTTTCAGGGAAAGGTCATGCAGCACATATCTGCAAAGCCTGTGCCTCTTTGCCACCGGAAAAGAAGTCTGAAATGATGACGGTGAACCGACTGCTGAGCCTTCCCTGGCGGCTTTCAAAGGAGCAGGTTTCATGGTTGAAAAAGAAAACCTATGATAAGAATCCGGACATACGGGCGCTGGCAGAAGAACAATATGAAATGCGGTTTGCTCCAACTCAGTTTGACGAGGATGAAGCAGACGAAGATTTCATAGAGGATAAACCATTTGAATAACCAACAACGGTCTGTTTATCAGACCGTTATTTTTTTCGAGAGGAGGTCTCGTCATGGCAACCACACGCATCATGCCGCTGCACGTCGGTAAAGGCCGCACGGAAGGTCAGGCGATCAGCGACATCATCGATTATGTAGCAAACCCACAAAAGACAGACCACGGCAAATTGATTACCGGCTATGAATGTGACAGCCGGGTGGCCGATGCTGAGTTTCTGTTGGCAAAGCGCCAGTACATCGCGGCCACCGGGCGGGTGCGGGGAAAAGACGATGTGATTGCCTATCATGTCCGGCAATCGTTCCGTCCCGGTGAGATCACCGCCGAGGAAGCCAACCGGCTGGGAGTGGAGCTTGCCAAAAGGTTTACCAAGGGCAAGCACTCCTTTATCGTCTGCACTCATATTGATAAATCGCACATCCATAATCACATAATTTGGTCGGCGGTCAATCTGGACTGTGACCGGAAATTTCGGAACTTTTGGGGCAGCACTAAGGCTGTTCGCCGGTTGAGTGATACCATCTGCATTGAAAACGGATTGTCCATTGTGGAAAATCCAAAGCCTCATGGAAAAAGCTATAACAAGTGGCTGGGCGATCAGGCCAAGCCTTCTCATCGGGAGCAGCTGCGGGCTTGCATTGACAATGCGCTGGCACAGCACCCCGCCAATCTGGATGAGCTGCTGAAGCTGCTTC
>JAFOKO010000012.1 GCA_017419715.1 Oscillospiraceae bacterium
GGGGAAATCAGTCCATGCCGTTTTTGGATGTAATTTTCCAAAAACGGCATGGACTTTTTGTGAAGAAAACCGGATAATAGGCATAACACGGCATTGTTTCACCGGACTATGCTTCCACCCTAACGCAAGATCGGTTCGGTTTTCCGCCGAATCAACAGTTTTTCACAAGGAGAGAATCGTATGAAAAAAGCGACCTTTTTGTTGCTTGCCATTTTCGTGCTGCTTTTGGCAGGCTGTGAAAAAGACCCCGAAGGCAATGCGCGCACTTCCGAGGACACGACGGCAACGGCTGCCCCCTATGTGCTGCAGCTTGATCCTGCAGACCGTAGCCAATCTATTCGGTGCCTCAACTTTGTGGAAACAAACGAGGGCTGTTATTACGGATGGCAAAAAAGCATGAATGGTGGGAACGGCTGGGGGGACTTTATCTATTTTTGTCCCAGGGGGGAAGCCACTTGGTATCCTCTGTGCAACAAGCCGAACTGCCAGCATAAGGACAAAAACTGCAACGCCTATATAGGTGGCTACTTTGGCTACTACGATGGAGCGCTATATACAACGGATGATAGAATGGGCAGTATAGATGTCGTCAAAATGAACCTGGATGGGACAGATCACCAGGTTGTGGCCAATGTGAAACTCAAACAAAGAGGCGGTTACGAGTGGATGTTTCATCACGGGAAGTTCTTGTTACGCTCGAATAACTTCAACTTTCAGATTGAGGAAATGCCGGATTATCTGATCATCCTGGATTTAGCGGATGGCTCTCAGACTGAACCGCTGGACGAGTATCTGCAAACGGAAAAGCTTCCGACTTTCTTCGACTATTATTATAAAGAAAAAGTGTTTGGATATGGGCAAAATAACGATCCAAGCTTGACCGAGTTTGACATGGCTACAGGAGAAATCAAGAAGCGAGACATTGGAAATATTACTGGGTTCTACGCAACAGATTCCATCCTGTACTATTATCTGCCGAAAGAAAACGAAGTTGACGGCAAAAAACTTGAGGCGGGCTTTTGGGAGTACGACCTGGAAAGCGAAACCGCAAAATACTGTGGCCTTCCGGCAGAAGATATTGCCTGGATAAGCTACGATGAAGACTATATTTACGCGGGTACATCTGTGAATCCTGAGGAAGACGAAGTATTATACATTCTGTCCAGAGATTATAAAGTGATCGACCGGATTGAACTGGAAAAAGGTTGCAACTATGCAGCAGCAGCAAGCGACCGCCTCTATTTTGCAACGAATAATTTGACAAAGCTGGAGAACTATTATGTGGACAAATCCCAAATCGGCAGCGGGAACTTGCAGCTGATCCCGATGGATGTCGTCGGATAAGCCACCCTCCCAAGCGAGCCGCTTCCGCACCCCCGTCAAAGCCTTCCCCGTCCACTGTAGGGGGCGGTGTCCCCGACGCCCCGAGCGTATCGGTGCCGTAGAAAAAATTGGAACGAACCTGTTTCCCGTATCGCACGCAGCTCGTAGGGGCGGCTATAGGTCGCCCGCACCCCGCACTGCACCTCCGGTAGCGGCGCACATCGTGCGCCGCGGGAAGCAGTGCGAAACCGGGACGCCCCTCATCCGTCACCGGGCTTCCGTGAGACGCCCGGCGCCACCTTCCCCCGAGGGGGAAGGCTCTCCGAAACCGCA
>JAFOKO010000096.1 GCA_017419715.1 Oscillospiraceae bacterium
GACGAGCACTGCCAGAACGACGACCAGAACGTTACGCAGCGTCTTGTTCTTTTGCTTGTGAGCCTCCTTGGCAGCGACGTCCTTGGGAGAAAGACCCTGCTGCTCCAGCTCTTTGCGCTTCTTTTTGGATGCAGATGCGCTCATTTGATTCATCAATCCTCTCAAATAATGCTTTGGTCCCTTTCATTCGGGCCAATCGAACAATATTATACAGCCAAATGGGTCAAGATGCAAGAGAAACTTTCTCAAAATAAAAACTTTCTGATTGCCTCCAAATTGATAAAAATACACAAAAAACCCCCGCTTAAGCCGTGTGCACCCATTTATAACCTGCACGATACTGGCAGGTGGGTCGCCTCTCCAGGGCTTCTCTGTTCCCAACATCCGCGGGCAAGCCACGCGGGAGGTCTACAATCCACCGAGGAAGAACCAGCGTCCCGGAAAAAAGATGTGGGTCTAAAAGGGCACATCACGCACTAAGCAGGGATTATTAGCATGGTTATCTGCCTTCCCCTCCGGGGAGGGCGCGGGGAAGCGGGCGGAACTGTGCAGATTCAGCTTTCTTCGGGTTCGTCCACTTCCGCTTCTTGATTCTCGTAATCCTCCAGCAGGAGATCGTACACAGCGGCCAACTCCTCTTCGTCGGTCACAGCTTCCAGAATCTCCTCACCGTCTTCCATCGTTACCTTGAGAACGCTTACCTCCAGCTCTGCATCCTCTTCTGTGTCGGCGGAGCAGACACCCAAGTAGGTCTTGCCTTGATACTCTACGGAACACAGGACTTCGAGCTCGTATTCTACACCGTCCTCATCGGTAATGGTGATAAAATCATCTCCGAACAATTCACTCATGTAGTTTACCTCCATCTCTTTTCTGTTTATATTCTACCTTATTTTGTATAAAAAATCAATAGGAAACTTGTCTGAAAGAAATGGCAGATGTTTCAAAGATTGATGGGCTTTTTTGTGCATATCTACAAAAAATTAAAAATAGGGCTTGGAATTTGCTTTACGATGGTTTATAATAGATAATGAAAGATATGCGAGTTATGATCTTGCTTAGGAGGAAACATGAATTATACGAAAGCCAATCAATGCTTGACGCAAGACGACGAGGACGATTTGGAGCAGGCTTCGGATTGCTTTGAACCCAAGGGCTTGACCGGGGCGGTTTATTCTGTTTTGCATGACATGGTTTGTATTCTTGCCGTGGTCGTTCTTGTATTTGTTTTTATCGTTCGTCCGGTGGGCGTCTCGGGCTGCTCCATGTATCCGACCCTTGTGGGGGTGGAGCTTTCAGCCGGCACCCAGGGCGATTTTCTGTTGCTTCGGAGCAATTTTCTCTGTACTTCCTATCATCCGGGGGACATTGTGGTTGCTTCTGTGCCCAGCTTTCAGGACGGAGAGCTGATCGTCAAGCGGGTCGTGGCCGTCGGCGGGCAGACAGTCCGCTTCCAGGAGGACGCCGATGGGTATTATCATGTCTATGTAGACGATGTGCTGCAGTGTGAGACTCACATCAACGAGCCCATGCGCGCCAAGGGCTGCATGACAGACGGATATACCGATACGGTCCCGGAAGGCTGCTACTTTCTGATGGGCGACAACCGGAACAATTCCGCCGACAGCCGCTATTCCGATATCGGCATGGTGGACGGGCGCAATATCGTGGGCAAAGCGATGTTATTGGTGATTCCAGGGCAGGATGCCCAGCAGGGGGGGATCCGAAGCTGGAACCGGATCGGGATCATTGAAGACGGAGACGACTGATCGAAAACGGACCGGGCAGAAGACAGACTGCCCGCCCAAGCTGGAGGCTATACAATATGGATTCCATTAAGATTGTGAATCAAAAACCACCCAGAAGACGGGAGAAAGAGCGAAACCCCTTCGAGCCCCGTGGCTTTGCCGGGACGGTGTATACGATGTACCACGATATTGTCTGCACCCTGGCGGTCATTGTCATCGTTTTCGTTCTGGCTGTTCGGTTGGTTGGCGTTTCGGGCAGCTCCATGTATCCGACGCTGGTGGGGAAGGATAACAATCTGGACAATATGGGAGATTATCTGCTTCTACGGAGCAATTTCCTCTCGTCCTCCTATGAGCAGGGCGATATTGTGGTGGCCTGCATTCCGAGCTTTAAGGACGGCCAGCCGATCGTCAAGCGGGTAATCGCCACCGGCGGGCAGACGGTGTCCTTCCGAATCGGAGAAGACCTTCAGATGCATGTTTATGTGGACGGAGCGCTGCAGCCGGAGGATTATATTAACGAGCCGATGGCCCCCTGGGGCCTGGCCTCCAGCGGATTCTCAGAAACCGTTCCGGAGGGCTGCTATTTCCTGATGGGAGATAACCGCAACAACTCCGCCGACAGCCGCGAGCCGACCATCGGCATGGTGGACGGACGCTATATCGTGGGCAAGGCCGTTTTGCTGCTTTTCCCGGGGCAGGATATCTATCAGAACCATGGAAGGACTTGGAACAGAATGGGGGATATCTATGACTGAAGACATCAATATTCAGTGGTATCCGGGCCATATGACCAAGACCCGCCGGATGATGGAGGCAGAACTGAAGCTTGTGGACGCGGTTTGCGAAATCCTCGACGCCCGCATTCCCATCTCCTCCCGGAACCCGGATATCGACGCCATTTGCGGCGCCAAACCCCGGATGGTAATCTTGAATCGAATCGACATGGCCGACCCGGCGCGGACAAAAGCCTGGGCCGACCATTTCAAAGCTTTGGGCTATTCTGTCATTCAGACAGACTGTAAATCCCGCCGGGGCATCACGGATTTTTCCCCGGCCCTCAACCGCCTTCTGGCGGATAAGCGTAGACGCTATGCGGAAAAGGGCATGGCTGGCAAGCCGCTGAAGGCCATGGTGGTGGGAATCCCGAATGTGGGAAAATCCACCTTCATCAACCAAGTGGCCGGCCGCAAGGGGGCCAAGGCGGAAAATCGCCCCGGCGTCACCCGGGGCAAGCAATGGGTCACAGTCGACGCGGGATTGCTCCTGCTGGACACCCCCGGCATCCTCTGGCCAAAATTTGAGGACCCGGAGGTGGGTCTACGCCTGGCCTGGACCGGCGCGGTCAAAGACGACATTCTTGACACCCAAACCCTCGCCGCCCGGCTGATGGATGCGCTCTGGCAGGCTTATCCCCAGGCCCTGCAGGAGCGCTACAAACTGGACAGCAGCCTTCTTCCGGCGGATTTTTCAGAGCGTGCAGCATCCGGCCGGGGCTTTGTCCTGTTGGAACAGGCCGCCAAAAAACGCGGCTTCCTGCTGCCCGGGGCGGAGCTGGACATCGAACGCATGTCCGGGGTCCTGCTGGAAGAATTCCGTTCCTGCAAATTGGGCCGCTTTACATTGGAGCTTGCAGAACTATGACGCTTGATCTATACAGCTATGAAGCCGCGCTCCGTGCGGAGTATCCGATCCTTTGCGGCATTGACGAAGCCGGCAGGGGACCCTTGGCCGGGCCTGTCTGTGCGGCCGCCTGTGTGCTTCCAGCCGGATTGGTGCTTGAAGGTTTGAACGATTCCAAAAAGCTTTCCGCCAAGCGCCGGGATGCTTTGTATGAAGAGATCACTGCAAAGGCGCTGGCTTGGGCGGTCTGCCTGGCGGATGAAAAGACAGTGGACGAGATCAACATTCTTCAAGCCACCTTTCAAGCCATGCGCGGGGCAGTGTCTCAGCTCCCTCTTCGCCCGGACCTTTGCCTGGTGGACGGCAACCAGGACCCCCGCCTGGAGTTGCCAACGCAAACCGTCGTCAAGGGGGACGCCAGCTGTGCTTCCATTGCAGCCGCCTCCATCCTCGCCAAGGTGACACGGGACAGGCTCATGCTTGCCTATGATGAGCAGTACCCCGGTTACGGCTTCGCTGCCCACAAGGGCTACCCCACAAAGGGTCACTACGAGGCCATCCGTACGCTGGGGCTTTGTCCTATCCACCGCCGTTCCTTCTTCAAAAAGCATGGATCGGCGTAATGGGATCGGCGCCTGGGGGGAGGACCTGGCTGCCAAGTTTTTGAAAAAACAGGGCTATCGGATTCTGGAGCGCAATTTCTCCTGCCGCTTCGGAGAGATAGATATCATCGTTGCGGACCGGAATTATCTGGTCTTTGTGGAGGTCAAGTTGCGCAAATCGGATGCGATTGCGCGGGCAGCGGACTTTGTAGACTTCCGCAAGCAGAATCGGCTTCGTACCACAGCGGAGCTCTGGCTGAGCCAACATGAAACAGAGCTTCAGCCCCGCTTTGATGTGGTTGAAATCTATGCCCCGGAAGGGGAACGCACAAAAAAACCGTTGATCAACCATTTGGAGGATGCATTTCAATGAGAGAACGCTTTCCCATATTTGACCTGCACTGTGATACAGCCACGGAGCTCAGCCTGCAAAAGAAGTCCTGGGCTTCCAATGATTTGCATATCGACCTGGACCGGGCTGGAAGACTGTTGACGCATCACCAATTCTATGCCTTCTGCTGCGTCTACGACCGGCAGGGACAGCCGCTGCCCGAAGCGCTCGCGGAGGCTCAGTTCTTTACCGCGATTTCCGATTTTTACGGCCAACTCGAGCAGAATGCGGACCGGGTCAAGCTCTGCCGCAATGTGGAGGATCTGATCGCCGCTGCCAAAGTACAGCGGCAGGGAGTCTTCCTGTCTCTGGAGGGACCTGAGGTCATCGGCTGCGACCCGGAACGGTTGGAAGAGCTCAAGGAGCTGGGCTTTCTTATGACGACGCTCACCTGGAACTTCCCCAACGCCCTGGCAGGTTCCCACGGCAGCGATCAGGGATTGACGGATCAGGGCAAGGTCTTTGTCCGAAGGGCTCAGGAGCTGGGCATGATCATTGATGTAAGCCACCTGTCCGAGAAAGCCTTCTGGGACTTGATCGACATCACAAGGGCTCCCATTGTAGCCTCCCACTCCAACAGCCGCAAGCTGTGTCCCAACAGCCGCAACCTCAGCGACGAGCAGTTTAAGGCGATCTGCAACCTGGGCGGACTGGTCGGCTTGAACCTCTATGCGCCATTCCTGAGCGAGACAGGGCATGCTGACTTCTCTGATTTCAAACGGCACTTGGATCATTTCCTGGAGCTGGGCGGTGCGCACCACCTGGCCATAGGCGGCGATCTGGATGGCTGCGATCAGCTTCCCACGGGCTTCACCGGCATTGAGAGTTGGAACGATCTTGGCCGCTGGCTAATGCAGCAGGGGATGGAAGAAGAGACTGTGAACAATGTCTTCAACAACAACGCGGTCCATTTTGCCCTGAAGCATCTGCAAAAATCAAGGCTGGGGGGATAATATGGCACTTTACGCCATTGGCGATCTGCACCTGTCCTTTGAGGCGGACAAGCCCATGGATGTGTTCGGGCGGGCCTGGACCGGCTATGTGGATAAGCTCCGGACAGAGCTCTCCCACATCGGCCCGGGGGATACCACCGTACTTCTGGGAGACCTGAGCTGGTCCATGGATCTGGCTCATGCCAGAGAGGATTTTGCCTTCATTAACCAGATTCCAGGCCGCAAGATCATCCTGAAGGGCAACCACGACTACTGGTGGACTACCGCCTCCAAGTTTTATAAATTTTGTGCCGAGCAAGGCTTCTCTGATCTCTGGATTCTGAATAACAACTGCTACGAATCGGACGGCGTCGCCATCTGCGGCACCAGGGGCTGGTTCTACGAAGAGGAACGCGGCGGTGCGCACGATGAAAAGATCCTGAATCGGGAACTGATTCGGCTGGAAAGCTCTTTCAAGGCAGCCGGGGAGCGGGAAAAAATCTGTTTTCTCCACTATCCGCCCATTTACCGGGGCTATCGCTGCCAGCCCATTCTTGAGCTGCTCCATCGCTACGGAGTTCGGCAATGCTGGTATGGTCATCTGCACGCCGAGAGCCACCGCCTGGCAGTAACAGGCGAATTTGAGGGTGTTGAATACCACATGGTTTCTGCAGATTATGTCAATTTTTCGCCGGTTCTTGTGAAAAGCTTCGAAAATTTATAAAAAAATACTTGCAATTTTCCGCTTTTCTGGTACTATATATGGGATTAGGCGAACGCCACACAGGAGGAATAACTATCATGAATGTCAAAAGTGCAAACAGAGAGAACAACAAGCTTACCGTCCAAGTCGAGATCGAGAAGGAAGTCTTCGAGGCCGGCATCAACAAGGCCTACCTGAAGAACCGCAAGTATATTGCCGTTCCCGGTTTCCGCAAGGGCAAGGCGCCCCGGAAAATGATCGAGAACCTCTACGGCGCCCAGGTCTTCCACTCCGATGCAGTGGAGGAGATTTTCCCGGATGTGTTCCAGGAAGCTGTCTTGAACCAGGGCTGGAAGCCTGTGGGTCAACCCTCTGTTACCGATATGAATGTCCGGGAAGACAAGAGCCTGGAAATCACCATTGAGACCGACCTGTATCCTGAGGTCGAGTTGGGCCAGTACAAGGGCGTTGAGGCCCCCAAGGCTGCCGTTGCCGTCTCCGATGAGATGGTCGAGGCTGAGTTGGACCGCAAAGCCAACGAGGTTTCCCGTATCGTCACCGTTGAGCGTCCCGCCCAGGATGGCGATACCGTTGTCATCGACTACAAGGGCCTGAAGGACGGCGTTGCCTTTGACGGCGGCACTGCCGAAGGCTATGGACTGCATCTTGGTAGCCACACCTTCATTCCCGGCTTCGAAGAGCAGCTGGTCGGCACTTCTGCCGGAGAAGAGAAAGAGCTCAATATCAGCTTCCCCGAGGACTATCACGCCAAGGAATTGGCCGGCGCTTCTGTGGTCTTCCAGGTGAAGGTCCGTGAGGTCAAGGAGACCCAGGTCCCTGCCAAGGACGACGAGTTGGCCAAGGATGTCTCTGAATTCGATACCCTGGACGAGCTCCGTGCCGATATTCGCAAGAATTTGGAGCAGAAGATGCAGGAAGAAAGCGACCGTGCCTTTGAATCCGTCCTGATGGAGAAGGTTTCCGATGCTGCAAAGCTGGAACTGCCCGCCGCCATGGTGGAAGACGAGGTCAACAGCGAGCTGCAGAACTTTGACTATCAGCTCCGCTCCCAGGGCATGAGCCTGGATCGGTACAGCAAGATGCTGGGTGGAGATCTGTCTGGCTTTAAAAACAGCATCCGCCCCTCCGCCGAGAAGCAGGTGCGTCTGCGCGTGGTTCTGAACGCGATTGCCGAGGCCGAAGGCTTGGAGGCTACGGAAGACGATCTGAACGCCGAGTATCAGAAGCTGTCCGAGCAGTACGACATGGATGTGGAGAAGATCAAGGCCACTGTGCCCTCTGAGGATATCTGCACCGATCTTAAGGTCCGCAAGGCCCGTGATCTGATTCTGGCGCAAGCGGTTGCAACTGCAGCAGCGGAGGAATAATTCCGCTTCGATTCGGTTACAATGCATTAGCATCTCACGCACGGGGCCGATCCTGTTTCGGCCCCGTTATTTGAAAGGAGAATGACCATGAGTTTAGGTCCTTATGTGGTCGAGCAGACCAGCCGTGGCGAGCGTTCCTACGATATTTTTTCCCGCCTGCTCAACGACCGGATTGTGATGCTCTCCGAAGAGGTCAACGACACAACGGCCTCTCTGATTGTGGCCCAGCTTTTGTATCTGGAGGCCCAGGACCCGGACAAGGATATTCAGTTCTATATCAACAGCCCCGGCGGTGTGATCACCTCCGGCATGGCGATTTATGACACGATGCAGTATATTAAATGCGATGTTTCCACCATCTGCATCGGTATGGCTGCCTCCATGGGCGCTTTCCTCCTCTCTGCAGGCGCCAAGGGAAAGCGCATGGCGTTGCCCAATGCGGAAATCATGATCCATCAGCCTTCTGGTGGAGCCCAGGGCCAGGCCACAGATATCCAGATCCAGGCCCGCCGCATCCTGAGCATGAAGCAGAAATTGAACCAGATCCTTGCCAACAACACCGGCAAGCCGCTGGAACAAATCGCTGCCGATACCGAGCGTGATAACTTCATGAGCGCCCAGGAAGCTATGGAATACGGGATCATCGATAAGGTGATCGACCACCGCTAATCTCTCTGTCGTGGCGAATTGTCACGACGCCTGAAAGGAGTGACCCTGTTGGCAAGTGAAAAAGGCGTCCGCTGTTCTTTCTGCGGCAAGCGGCAGGAACAGGTCAAACGGATGATGTCGGGTCCCAACAATGTCTTTATCTGCAACGAATGTGTGGATCTGTGCAACAGTCTGATTCGAGAGGATCTCTACGAGACGGAGAATCGCTTTGCGCATAACCCCGAAAAACTTCCGACTCCGAGAGAAATCAAGGAGTATATGGACAACTATATCATCGGTCAGGAGGAGGCCAAGATTGCCCTCTCCGTGGCGGTGTATAACCATTATAAGCGCATCTACTTTGGCGAGGATTCCGATGTCGAGATGCAAAAGAGCAATATCTTGCTGATCGGGCCGACGGGCTCCGGCAAGACGCTCTTTGCCCAGACCCTTGCGAAGATCCTGGATGTGCCCTTCGCCATTGCAGACGCCACCACGCTTACAGAGGCTGGCTATGTTGGCGAGGATGTGGAGAATATTCTGTTGCGGCTGATTCAAGCCGCCGACTTCGATGTGGAACGTGCCGAGCAGGGCATCATTTACATCGACGAGATGGATAAGATCGCCCGCAAGAGCGAGAACACCTCCATTACCCGCGATGTTTCCGGCGAGGGCGTTCAGCAGGCACTGTTGAAGATCGTGGAGGGAACCGTGGCCAATGTGCCGCCACAGGGCGGGCGGAAGCACCCCCAGCAGGAATTCATTCAAATCGATACCTCCAAGATCCTTTTTATCTGCGGCGGTGCATTCGACGGCTTGGATAAGATCATCGAACGCCGGGTGGATCGAAGCTCTCTGGGCTTCGGCTCTGAGCTGTCCAGCAAAAAGGATCGGAAGATCGGGGAACTGTTCCGCCAGGTCCAGCCGCACGATTTGCTGAAATTCGGCATCATTCCCGAACTGGTAGGCCGCCTGCCGGTCATCACCAGTTTGCACGATCTGTCCCCCGAGGACCTGGTCCGCATCCTCACGGAGCCCAAAAACGCCCTGTGTAAGCAGTATAAGCAGCTCCTGTCCTACGATGGCGTGGAGTTGGAATTCGCGCCGGAAGCCCTGAATGCAGTTGCTCAGCTCGCTGTGGAGCGGAAGATCGGCGCTCGCGGATTGCGTGCTGTGATGGAGGGCATTTTGACGCCTGTGATGTATGAGATTCCTTCCGATAAGACCATTAGCAAGATCACCGTTACGGAGGACTCTGTGCGCGGTACCGGAAAGCCCCTTCAAATGCACAACAAAAATACCAAACGAATCTCTGGCGAATAAACCTTTCCGCTGCAGGGGGCGCCGCCCTCGACGCCCCGAACCGGGTTTCGTTCGAAAACCCTGGGCCGTCGAGGGTGACGCCTCTGCAATCGTATGTTCCCTTCTCCTGAAAGGAGGTATTATCCATGGAAGAACGCATTGAATACGAACAATTTCCAGTGATCGCATTGCGCGGTTTGGTTGTTTTTCCGCATACCACCACGCACTTTGAGGCGGGCCGGGAGAAATCGCTCCGGGCCATTGAGAAGGCCATGAAGGCAGATCAGCGCGTCCTGCTTCTGCCCCAGCGCTCTGTGATGGACAATGATCCGGATTTTGACGCACTGAATTCCGTTGGTACCGTTGCCCATATCAAGCAGATCGTGCGTGCGCCCGGCGAGGCGGCCCGTCTGCTGGTGGAGGGGCTTTATCGCGTGTTGGTGGTGACGGCGCTGAAAACCGAACCTTATCTCTGCGCCAAAACGGTGAGACTGCAGGATGAAACTGCCACACTTACCCCAAAGCTGGAGGCCATGATGCGCACGGCCTACCGGCTTTTCGAAGAATACATGGAGCTGAGCCAGCGCCCACTCCACGAGGAAATGCTGCAAATGCTGTCAAGCAAGGACGCTGGGGAAATCAGCGACATTGCCGCCCAGGTAGCAGGATTCCGCTATGAGGATAAGCTGCAGCTTCTGAATCAAATGCAGCCTGGTAAACGACTGTTCCGCTGCAATCACCTGATGAATCACGAGCTCGACATTCTCTCCATTGAAGAAGAAATGCAAGACAAAGCCCAGGAGAGCATGAATAAGGACCAGCGGGACTATTTCCTGCGCGAGCAGATGAAGGCGATCCGCCAGGAGCTGGGCGAGGAAGACGACGACGCGGATGATTACGAAGAGCGGATCAAAGCGCTGCACTTAGCAGCTGAGTCGGAGGAAAAGTTGCTCAAGGAGGTCAAGCGGCTTCGAAAGCAGCCCTTCGGTTCCTCTGAGGCTTCCGTGATCCGCAATTATTTGGATGTGGCCCTGGAGCTGCCCTGGAATGAATCCACCAAAGAACGGCTGAATGTGGAGCAGGCTCGAAAGCTGCTGGATCAGGATCACTTTGGCCTGCAGCAGGTCAAGACCAGAATCCTGGAATTCCTGGCCGTCCGCCAGATGGCACCCGAAAACCGCGGGCAGATCCTCTGCTTGGTCGGCCCCCCGGGTGTGGGCAAGACCTCTATTGCCACCTCTATCGCGGCCTGTCTCGGCCGCAAACTGGCTCGGATTTCTCTGGGCGGCGTGCATGACGAGGCCGAGATCCGCGGGCATCGGAAGACCTATATCGGAGCTATGCCGGGTCGGATCTTGACTGCCTTGACCCAGGTCAAGAGCAATAACCCGCTGATCCTCTTTGACGAGATCGACAAGCTTGGCTCCGACTACCGGGGCGACCCTTCCGCCGCACTGCTGGAGGTGCTGGACCCGGAGCAAAACGCCAGCTTCCGGGACAACTTCCTGGAGCTCCCCTTTGATTTGAGCCGCTGCATGTTTATTACGACGGCCAATACCGACGATACCATTCCGCGTCCGTTGCTGGACCGCATGGAGGTCATCCACCTGGATTCCTATACAGACGAGGAAAAAGTGATGATCGCCAAGAATCACCTGCTGCCGAAGCAGAGAGATCGTCACGGACTGAAAAAGACCCAGCTGCGTGTGCCGGACAGTACCCTGCGGGAGATCATCGCCTGCTATACCCGGGAATCCGGTGTGCGCCGTCTGGAGCAGGAGCTGGCGAAGGTTTGTCGCCGGGTCACGATGGAGCTGTTGGAGCACCCGGAGATTACCCGGGTCACCGTGAACTCTGCAAATCTGGAAAAGTATCTCGGGATCCGAAAATACCTGCCCGATCGTCTTCCAGAGGAGGACCCCGTCGGCCTGGTCAACGGCCTGGCCTGGACCTCTGTGGGCGGTGAAATGCTGGAAGTAGAGTGCAATGTGGTCGAGGGCACCGGAAAGCTGGAATTGACCGGCAATCTGGGCAAGGTCATGCAGGAATCTGTCCAAGCAGCCATGAGTTTTATCCGTTCCCGGGCCAAGAGCCTGGGCATTGCCGAAGACTTCTACAAGACCAAGGATATCCATGTCCATTTCCCGGAGGGCGCTGTGCCCAAGGACGGCCCCAGCGCCGGTGTTACCGTCTGCACAGCCCTGGTCTCGGCATTGACTGGGGCCAAAGTACGGCGCGATGTGGCTATGACAGGCGAGATCTCCATCCGTGGCCGGGTGCTGCCCATTGGCGGCCTGAAGGAAAAGACGATGGCGGCTCTGCGGCACGGAATCAAGACTGTCATTATTCCCGAGGAAAATCGGAAGGATTTGGAGGAGATTGATCAGACAGTGCGCAAGGCCCTGCAGTTTGTTCCGGTGCGTACGGCAGATACCGTTCTGGAAACAGCGCTTCGTTTCCCCGAATCCGACGCCCCCGTCGTTGTCCCTGCTGATACGGCAAGTCTGCCCCTGGCAACGCCCCCGGTGCCGAAAAAGCGCAAGCCGGATATCCGGCAATAGGAAAGGCGGTCCCTATGAACCTGCAAAAAGCCGAATTCTTGACTTCGATCACTGAGATGGCAAAGCTTCCCAAGGACGGCCTGCCGCAAATCGCGTTTTCCGGTAAGTCGAATGTCGGGAAATCTTCGGTGATCAACCGTGTTCTAAATCGGAAAAACTTTGCCCGGGTGGGGGAAACGCCGGGCAAGACCGTTCATATCAATTTTTTCCGTATCGATGCTCGCGCCTACTTCGTAGACCTGCCCGGCTACGGCTATGCCAAAGTCCCCCTGGCCGAAAAAGAGCGTTGGGGCAAGCTGATGGAGCAGTATTTTTCTGTTCCGGAGCGGATCGCTCTGGGGATTCTGATCGTGGACGCTCGGCACAAGCCCACGGAGAATGACATCACCATGGCGCACTATTTTCAAAACTCCGGCCGTCCTTATGTCGTGGTTGCGAATAAGCTGGATAAGCTGAAAAAAAGTGAACTCGAGCCTAATCTGGCCTTGATCCGCCAGACCCTTGCGCTCGAGGAATCCACGGTCTTGATCCCATTCTCCGCCGAAAAAGGTACCGGCCGGGATGAACTGGTCAAGCAGATCTTTTCCGCCTGCGGTGAATGACCATAATGACTGCGGGCGAGTCAAAGAAATCCGACCGCTTGTATGAACGACTGCGGACGGCCGCATGGGAAGTGAGAGCTTTATGGAATCCGTCCATCTGAACTGTCCCGCATGTGGGAAAGAAATCATCGTGCCTACTGAATTAGAGGTCTTTTCCTGTGTCTACTGCGGCGCAAAGCATCGAATGGATGCGATGCCTACGCCGACTGTTCCTGCGGATAAAGCGGATTATGCGTATGCCCAGACACATCTGCTGGACTGCATCCGGAACTTTCCCAACGCATACAAGCACTTCGACCGCAAGCAGTACGCCCCCTTCTTTCAGGCGCACAAGGAGTCTCTACGGCCTGTTTTTGAGGCGATGGATCGTTGGGTTTGCGCACATCCGTTCCAAAGCCAGACAATTATGGCAGACTTTGCGGAAGCCTTTCTAAGGCAGTGGGAGGAGTATCATCAAACCCATCCGAAGTCTCAAACGAGGCGCGCCGCCGAGCGGTTGTTCTTTTCCGATAAATTGACCCTGGCTTGGTATACCGTTCCCGCCATCCGAGATCTGGA
>JAFOKO010000097.1 GCA_017419715.1 Oscillospiraceae bacterium
AGCAACCTGAGCTACCAGTGGCAGTACAAGAGACCCACCGCCAGCAACTGGACCAACTGGTCCGGCAAGACCACCGCGACGGTTTCTGTCAAGGCCACCAGCGTCAACGCTGGCTTCCAGTACCGCTGCATCGTGTCCAACGACGCCGGTTCCGTCACCTCCAATGTTGCGACTCTGAACGGCAGCTCCACCGGTTCCAAGCCCAGCATTACCGGCCAGCCCAGCTCCGTCAATGTGGCGGCTGGCAAGACCGCCAGCTTCACCGTCGTCGCCACCGGCGAGGGCCTGAGCTACCAGTGGCAGTACAAGAAGGCCGGCTCCAACTCCTGGACCAACTGGTCCGGCAAGACCACTGCGACGGTCACCGCCAAGGGCTCCAGCTCCAACAACGGCTGGCAGTACCGCTGCGTTGTGTCCAACAGCGCCGGTTCCGTCACCTCCTCCGCCGCGACCTTGACCGTTGGCTCTTCCGCCAACAGCAACACAGCAGAAGCGGCATAAAGCAATTACCCCATATCCCATATAAAACATCCGGCGGCAGAGCGATCTGCCGCCGGATCTCTTTCCCCGTCTATAACAAAGCGCGTTCATTGCAGGGGATAAGCGTTCCGCTCGAATGAAATCATTCCAGATTGTACCAAAAACCATTTTCTCTCTTTTGCAGTTTGGGTTGAATCTCTGATAAAAAAGTGCTATAATCTTGAGTAATATGAAGGAAGTGCGGTGTGGCTGGCTTCCCATAGAAGCAGTCGAACAGCAAGCCAAACGCCAAAGGAGGAACCTATCTTGTCGAGCTTCACCAAAGACGCCATCAAGCAGACCTTTCTTTTGCTGCTGGACGAAAAGCCTCTGAACCAGATCACGGTCAAGCTGATCGTTGAGACTTGTGGTATCAACCGCAACTCCTTCTATTACCACTATCCGGATCTGCCCGCTCTGATCGAGGAGATCATCCGCGAGGAGGGCAACCGTATTATGCAGGAGTATCCCACCATCGAAACGATTGAAATGGCAATGCAGGCTGCAGTGGATTTTGCCGCAAAGAACCGGCGCGCGATCTTGCACATCTATCATTCCGTGAATCGGGATATCTTCGAGCAATATCTGTGGCAGGTCTGCGAGTATGTCGTGAGCAGCTACGGCCGTACCGTTCTGCAGGACCGACAAATCGACCCACAGGACCAGGAGCTGATCGGCCGGTTTTATGTCTGTGAATGCTTCGGCGTCGTGATCGACTGGCTGAATCACAAGATGGAATCCGACATTCAAGCCCGGATTACCCGCTTTTGCAGTCTCCAAAAGGGCTTGATCGAGGAAATGATCCGTAGAAGCACAGAAGAATAAGTTTAGGCAAAAGAGTGCCTGTGTCTGATTTTCAGACACAGGCACTCTTTTGTATATACCATTTTGCCCCACAACAGAGTAGATTGAGTACAACAGGAGGCATGAATATGAAACAACAATTCTCCTTGCGGCTGGCCCGGATCGTGGTCAGGTGCCGCATTCCAATCTTGATCCTGGCCGTGCTGCTGCTGATCCCAGCGGTCTTCGGCTACGCGAACACCCGCGTAAATTACGATATGCTTACCTACTTGCCGGAGGATATGGAAACGGTCGTTGGGCAAGACCTGCTGATGGAAGACTTTGGAAAAGGCGCGTTCTCTTTCCTGATTGTGGAAGACATGCCGGAAAAAGATGTGGCAGCGCTGAAAACGAAGCTTCTGAGCGTCGATCATGTAGAAAGCGTGCTCTGGTACGACACCGTCGCGGATCTCTCCATTCCCATGGAGCTGCTGCCGGACAAGGTCTACAAAGCCTTTAACACAGACAACGCAACGATGCTGGCAATCTTCTTTGACAGTTCCACTTCGGCGGATGTGACCATGGACGCAATCCGGGAGATCCGCTCTATTGCAGGAAAGCAGTGCTTTGTCTGTGGCATGTCGGCGCTGGTCACAGACCTAAAGGACCTGTGCGAAAAAGAGGAACCGATCTATGTGGCCATCGCCGTGCTTATGGCTCTGGCGGCCATGCTTCTGCTGCTGGACAGCTGGCTGGTGCCTTTCGTGTTCTTGGCGTCCATCGGGATCATGATCTTTTTGAATCTTGGTTCCAACTACTTTCTGGGCGAGATTTCCTACATTACCAAGGCGCTTTCGGCTGTTTTGCAGTTGGCCGTCACGATGGACTATTCCATCTTCCTCTGGCACAGCTACAACGAACAGCTTTCCCTGTGTGACGACCGAAACGAGGCGATGGCTCAGGCCATCCGCGCCACCTTTACCAGCGTGCTGGGCAGCTCCATCACCACGGTCGCGGGCTTTGTCGCCCTGTGCTTCATGTCGTTTACCATGGGCCGCGACCTGGGCATTGTAATGGCGAAGGGCGTCCTGCTGGGTGTTCTGGGCAGCGTAACGGTCCTTCCCGCCATGATTCTGCTGCTCGACAAGCCCCTGCAGAAGACAAGACACCGTTCCCTGATTTCCGGCATGAACAAGCCTGCGGGGCGGATCGTCCGGGCGTTCCCGGTTTTCCTCATCGTGTTTGTCCTGCTGGTTCCTCCCGCTTGGTACGGATATCAAAAGACAAACGATGAAGTCTACTACGACATGGGGCAGTGTCTGCCGCAAGATATGGAATTTGTGATCGCCAACAGCAAACTGCAGGAGAACTTTGGCATTGCCTCTACCCACATGGTGCTGGTGGACGCCAGCCTGCCCGCCAAAGATGTGCGCGCCATGACGAAGGAGATGGAACAGGTCGACGGCGTCAAATATGCCTTGAGCCTGGAATCTCTTGTGGGCTCCGCCATTCCGGAGGAGATTCTGCCGGAATCCGTCACTTCCATACTGAAAAGTGACCGTTGGGAACTGATGCTGATCAACTCCGAATATCGGGTTGCCAGCGACGATGTCAACAGGCAGATTGCCGCCCTCAACACCATTCTGAAAAAGTATGACCCCAGCGGCATGCTGATCGGCGAGGCGCCATGCATGAAGGATATGATTGAAACCACCGACCACGACTTCCAGGTGGTCAACCTGATCTCGATCCTTGCGATCTTTGTGATCATCGCCCTGGTGGAAAAAAGCTTGACGCTTCCCGTGATCCTGATCGTGGTGATCGAGGCTGCTATTTTTGTCAACCTGGGCCTGCCCCATCATTTGGGCCAGAGCCTGCCCTTTATTGCGCCAATCTGCATCAGCACGATCCAGCTTGGCGCCACGGTGGACTATGCGATCTTGATGACGACCCGCTATAAGCAGGAACGCATCGGCGGCGCGGAGCGGGTGGATGCGGTGAAAACCGCACTGGCGACATCCATTCCGTCCATTATCGTCTCCGGCATGGGTCTCTTTGCCGCCACCTTCGGCGTGGCCCTGTACTCGGATATTGATATCGTAGGTTCCATGTGCATGCTGCTGGCCCGCGGCGCGATCATCAGCGTTTTCATGGTCATTCTTGCGCTGCCGGCCCTGCTGCTGCTTTGTGACAGGATCGTCTGCGTAACGACGCTTGGCATGCATCAAATTCAGCATTACAAATCTATGAAGGAGGCTTCTTCAACATGAAACGGTATCGAAATAAGCTGATCTGCAGTCTGCTGTGTGTGGCAATGCTGTCCGGTTGCGCCGCGGCAGGCCTGCAGCAAAACACGGACGCGGTGGAGCAAGCCGCGGCGCAACAAAGCGCGGTGAAATACGATTCCGTGGCGTTGCCATCCTCCGCGTTTGACGGAAAGGACGAAACCGTCTATGTCCTCACGGATGCCGGCGGCGGCGTGAAGCAAGTGATTGTGACCGATCTACTGAGCAATTCCACCGGCAGCGAGACGCTCTCCGATGTTTCCGAACTCTCCGACATCGAGAACATAGAGGGCGACGAGCGCTTCACGCAAAACGGTACAGAACTCACCTGGAATGCCTGTGGCAATGCCATTCGCTATCGCGGCCTCACGGATAAAACACCGCCCATCACGATGCTGGTACGCTATTTTCTGGACGGAACAGAGCTTTCCCCAGAACAGATCGCCGGGAAGAGCGGCCACATCACCATTCGATATGAATTCACCAACAACGAAGCGAAAGTTGTAAAATTGGATGATAAGGAAGAAACGCTTTATGTTCCCTTCGCGGTTCTTACCGGTTTGGTCCTGGATGGCGAACGCTTCTCCAATATCACCGTCTCAAACGGCAAGTTGGTCAACGATGGAAGCCGCACCTTCGCGGTAGGTCTGGCCTTCCCAGGCCTCCAGGAGGATCTGGGGCTCTCCCGCGACAAGCTGGAGCTTCCGGAGAGCGTAGAGATCAGCGCGGACACCGTGGATTTTGCCCTCGACACGACTCTTACGGTCGTAACAAACGAACCCTTTAACGCCCTGGATCTGGATCGTCTGAGCGAGAGCATTGGGACAGAAGACCTGAAGGATTCTCTGGGGCAATTAAAAGACGGTATGACACAGCTGTTAGACGGTTCTTCCGCACTCTATGACGGTTTGTGCACGCTGCTGGAGAAAACCAACGAGCTTTCCGCCGGCGTGAATGCGCTGGCAGACGGCGCGGCTGCTCTGAAAGACGGAAGCGACAAGCTGGCAAACGGTGCAGGTACCCTGGTTTCCGGCGCACAGGCACTACAAACAGGCATGGGGTCTCTGGCGTCCGGGGCAGCCACCCTGGCGGGAGGCGCGAACGATCTGGCTTCCGGTGCATCGGCACTGGACACCGGTGCGGCCAGCCTCTCCACTGGCGCCACAGCCCTGTCGTCCGGCGCGAGCAGTCTTGCAAGCGGCGCACAGGAGCTTTCCGAAGGCCTTACCAAGCTGGATTCCAACAGTGCGGCCTTGACTTCCGGCGCCCTGCAGGTGTTCAACGCACTGCTCACAACTGCCCAGGATCAGCTTATCGCGGCGGGCCTGGACTGCCCTGCGCTTACCGTCGCCAACTACGCGGACGCTTTATCCGCCCAAATTGCCGCTTTGGATCATGATGCGGTTTATGCGAAAGCTCTCGCCGCCGTGACAGCTGCCGTTGAAGCAAAACGGGATTATATTACCGAGCAGGTCACTGCGGCGGTGCAGGCCCAGGTAAAAGCCCAGGTCACACAGGCGGTATGTGCGGAAGTCGAAACGAAGGTGCGCGCTGCCGTGCGCGAGCAGTTGCGCCCCCAGGTAGAGTCCGCCGTCCGGGCACAGGTTCGGGTGCAGGTGGAAGCTGCCGTGCGGGAGACCGTCACGGCCCAGGTGATCCTTGCAGCCCTTGGCCTGGATGTGGACAGCTACAACGCCGCCGTTGCGGCCGGACAAATCGACGAGGCCACACAAGCTGCCATCCAGGCACAGATCGAGGCCCAGATGGCAAGCAAAACGGTTCAACAGACCATCGAAGCACAGACCGACGAGCAGATGGCAAGCGATGCGGTCCAGCAGACCCTGGAGGAGCAGCTGGATTTGGCCATGAACGGTGCGGACGCGCAAGCCGCGATCGTGGCAGCGGTCGACGAGCAGATGCAGAGCCAGCAGGTCCAGACAAGCATTGCCCAGCTAACTGCACAGCAGCTGGCCTCCGACGAGATCCAGGCTGTGATTAAGCAGAACATCGAAGCTCAAGTCCAACAGGCGATCGCCGACTCCATGGCTGGTTCTGAGGTACAGGCACAGCTTGCCGCGGCCTCGGAAGGCACGCAAAAGATTATCGCGCTGAAAACCTCTCTGGACAGTTATCACGCCTTTTATCTTGGTCTTCTCGCCTATACGAACGGCGTCAACACCGCTGCCTCAGGCGCAAAGGAATTGGCCTCCGGTGCAGCGGAGCTGAAATCTGGTGCAAACAGCCTGTCCTCCGGCGCGGCAACACTGGCTGCAGGTGCGGACCAGGTCGCTTCCGGCGCAAAGGATCTCTCCGACGGCGCGGCAAAGCTTTCCTCCGGAGCAGTAACCTTGTCGGATGGGATCGGAACGCTGGCAGACGGTGCATCTGCACTGAAAACCGGCGCGGACACTCTGGCGGAAGGCCAGTCCTCCCTGTATGCCGGAGTTGCCAAGCTGCAGGAGGCTATGCCTGCCCTAACAGATGGCGTGGGCCAGCTTCGGGACGGCAGTATGAAGCTTTCCGACGGCTTGCAGGAATTCTATGACCGTGGTATTGCTGAACTACTTGCGCTGGGGGACGAGGAGCTTCCGGCAATTCTGGATCATCTGCACGCTGTAGCGGAGCTATCTCGGGATTATACTTCCTTCTCCGGCCTTGCGCCTGCAATAGAGGGACAGGTCAAGTTCATCTTCCGCACCGACGGGATCGAAAACTAAACGATCAAAAAAAGAATACAATGAAAAAGGCAGCACCCAGACAGGATGCTGCCTTTCTCTGCACGCTGGACATGCTCCAACGGACAGGATTTACATATTATTGTAATGTATAGCGTTTCCGACTTCCGGCCCGCGCACGAAGGTGCCGCTTACGGCTGTGTAAAACACATCGTTCACCGTGTCATAGAATCCGTTTACATCGTCCGATTTGCGGTAGCACGGGATCAGCGCCATCGCATAGGCCGGGGCGCTGTACAGCGTTTCCACGCTGTTGCCTTTTACCGTCTGGTTTGCTCTCAACACGGTCAAAACGCCCAAATCTCCGGTATAGTGATAGTCCGTTCCCCACTGGCCGTAATCAAATGCTCCGGCTGCACCGGTTACGCAAATAGACGCAAAATCACCGGCCGCCTGGGTGATCTGCTCCCAAGAAGCAAACAGTTTGGTGCAGTTATATAGATTCATCAATTGCGTTGTTGTGCCAGCGTTGACATTCCAGCCATTGTCTCGTTTTCCGATCATAACGCCCTCGCCGCGGAAAATAAAAGTCACGGCATCTGATGTCTGCAGATTAAATGAGCCCGTATTGATTCTGGGGTAAGAGGTATCCGCCGTCAAATAAAGCAGCTCTTGATAATCTCGCGGCAGTTCCGGGTAGCTCGGCGCGCCGCTGGGTTTGGCATAATACAGTTCAATGTCCGCCTCACAGTACTTCCCGGCTGTTTTCAGCGTTTTGTTGCCACTGTCGTTCAGCTCGCCAATGGTCTGGCCCTTGTAGCTCAGCGTAACATCGGTCATACTTCAACACCTCCCGTTCATGCTTCCTGCAGGCAATTGCTTCGCCCGTTTTTCTCGAATAAAACCATCCATCCAGTTCATATTTGAAGCCTCCTATTTTTGCTGTTTTGAACATATTGTTCTATGCGTGGGTGCAGGCGTGGAAGCAGGACGCGCTGCCAGCACCGGGTCTCCCTTCCAGCCTGGGCGGCGCACCCTGCTCCAGCTTCTGTGCAGAAAGCCAAGAAGCGCGGCATTGTATCTTTGCAGGAAGTTTATCTTGGCTTTTCATTGATATTATACCACAAAAAAGCTAATTTGTCACGCTTTTAAGATATTTCTATTGATTTTTGTCATTTCACACAAAAACAGTGCGAAACAATTCAGCTCATTGCACAAAAAAAGTGGAAGGCCGCGGTAGTCTATCCCTCCAGTGCCTTTGCAGGCGCGTCTTTTCCTGGTCACAAGATAAAAAAAAGTGAATTTAGATAATTGTGATTGATTTTCTATCGTCTCTGTTGTATAATTATCATAACAAAGCAAAAACCTACAGAAAGGTGGCGTGAAAGATGGGACTCTTTGGAAAGAATAGCAAGAATAATGAAACTGGTGAAGTGGATGAGAAGAAGGTTAATGCCTTTATCGACTGGTTTCTGAGTCATAGTGATATGATCACCTCGAGCATGATCAATCGAATGCAGGACAGAAAAACCATGAAGTCTGTCATGGAAGAAGTTGAGGATCAGCTGGCGATCGTGTATCGTGACGGTTACAAGGGAAAGATCGAATTCGATTACTGTGATGTACTCGGCAGATGGGAGCTTACCCTCTATCACTACGACAAGCCTTTCTTGGTAAAAGCAACCGAAATGATTGCAGATGGAATCAACAACATGAAGCTTTGCAAGTGGACCGTCCATACCAGAAAATAATGGCGGAACCCGTTGATCCACAATGCCTCGATGTTTCATCCAGTTTCCCCCACACGCGAAGAGAAGAAATGCAGCACCCCGGCGGGTGCTGTTTTTCTTGATATGCCAGTGCGCAAACGCCAAAAGCAGGCATTCTGATCCATGCATTCCAGATAAAACAGCACAAAACTTAAAAATATCCGCCATTATATTAAATTTTCACTTAAAATATTAAGAAAGTTTTAAAAAAGGGCTTGAAATTAGAAACAAGATATGCTACAATGCGGATAGAGAGAATTAAGTTCCCTCTGTGTAAGACAGCCGGAAGCCGAACTTGTCCCGATTTGATTCCCGCTTGCCTGCCTGTCCCCTTCTTTCGTATCCGACACAGATGCTATTTTGTGTCTGTGATCAGATAACATTTTAAAATTTTTAAGGAGGAAAAAGAATGAACCACATCAAAAGAACGCTCGCGCTTTTGCTGGCTCTCGTAATGGTTTTTGCTCTGGTGGCATGTCACGATTCCACCCAGGAAACAAATTCCCCTGCGAACAGCGGTGAAGTGCCTGCCACCACCAACGGCCAGACTCCTGTTGAGTCCGGCGAGACCCCCAACACCCCCAGCACCAGCGCGAACAACGAGACCCCCGCAAACACCAACAACACCCCGCTGGTTGTTGCTTACAGCCCCTTCTCCGCAAAGTTCAGCCCCTACTACGCTGACACCGCTTACGACCAGGATGTGGCCGGCATGGTCAGCCTGGACATGCTCACCACCGACCGTATGGGCGGCATCATCTTCAACGCCATCGAAGGCGAGACCGTCAACTACAACGGCACCGACTACACCTACTATGGACCCGCTGATCTGAGCGTCAACTACGACTCCGCCAGCGACACCACCACCTACACCGCGAAGATCCGCGATGACCTGAAGTTCTGGGACGGCACCCCCGTGACCGCCAAGGACATCATGTTCACCTACTACACCTACCTGGATCCCGCTTATGTCGGCTCCACCACTCTGAACTCCTACGACATCATCGGCCTGAGCAACTGGCAGACCCAGACCTCTGACGCTGTGTACAACAAGTACAGCGCCATGGCCGACCAGATGCTGCAGGACGGCCGCGGCGAAGGCTATGTGGCCGGCAGCTCCTACACCGAAGAGATGTACAACGACTTCTGGAACGACATTGACGCTCAGTGGGCGTTTACTGTGCAGTGCATCTACGACAAGGTTCACACCGACTACGCTGTCGACGATTACGCCAATCTGGTTGGCGCTGCGACCTACGCCGACATCGAGGCTAACGAAGGCCTGAAGGTTGCCTACGCCATGCGTATGTGGGGCTTCGGCAAGCTGAACGACGAGGGCGTGTTTGTCGACACCGCCAACGGCGAGAAGAGCTGGGACCTGGTCACCACCTTCCCCACCATGGACGACTATGTTGAAGTCACCAAGATCGCCTACGCCGGCGACCCCGCCTCCTTCTACGAGACTGAGAAGACCGGCAACGAGGGCGCTTCCATTGTGGACTTCGCTCGTGCCAACCTGATCAGCAAGTACGGCCCCCTCGATCCCGAGATGAACGGCCAGGGCGTCAACTCCATCGAAGGCATCAAGATGATCGACGACTACACCGTCTCCGTCACCCTGAAGGGCTACTCTGCTCCCGCTGTTTACTCCATCCTCGGCATCAGCATCACCCCGATGCACTACTACGGCGACCCCGCCAAGTGGGATCCCGACAACGGCATGTACGGCTTCGAGCGCGGCAACCTGGATCAGGTCAAGTCCCTGACTGAGGTTCCCCGCGGCGCCGGCCCCTACATCTTCGAGTCCTACAAGGATAAGGTCGTTACCTTCAGCGCGAACCCCAACTGGTACAAGGGCGAGCCCAAGATCAAGACCATCCTCTTCAAGGAAACCAACGCCGCTGAAGTTGCTACCGCTGTCAACACCGGCGACGCCGATGCGGGCGAAATGACCGGTTCCCGTACTCGTTTCGAGGAAGTTGCCAACTACAACTCCAACCACGAGATCACCGGTGACGTCATCACCACCTCCAAGGTC
>JAFOKO010000098.1 GCA_017419715.1 Oscillospiraceae bacterium
AGCAACCTGAGCTACCAGTGGCAGTACAAGAGACCCACCGCCAGCAACTGGACCAACTGGTCCGGCAAGACCACCGCGACGGTTTCTGTCAAGGCCACCAGCGTCAACGCTGGCTTCCAGTACCGCTGCATCGTGTCCAACAACGCCGGTTCCGTCACCTCCAATGTTGCGACTCTGAACGGCAGCTCCACCGGTTCCAAGCCCAGCATTACCGGCCAGCCCAGCTCCGTCAATGTGGCGGCAGGCAAGACCGCCAGCTTCACCGTCGTCGCCACCGGCGAGGGCCTGAGCTACCGGTGGCAGTACAAGAAGGCCGGCTCCAACTCCTGGACCAACTGGTCCGGCAAGACCACTGCGACGGTCACCGTCAAGGGCTCCAGCTCCAACAACGGCTGGCAGTACCGTTGCGTCGTGTCCAACAGCGCCGGTTCCGTCACCTCCTCCGCCGCGACCTTGACCGTTGGCTCTTCCGCCAACAGCAACACAGCAGAAGCGGCATAAAGCAATTACCCCATATCCCATATAAAACATCCGGCGGCAGATCGCTCTGCCGCCGGATTATTGATAGACTTTTCTGTATTGTTATTACTTGCCGAAGAGCCCGCCAAGCTTGCCTGCAAGGCCATCCAGATTGACCTTTGCCTTGACGCCTTCCACCACGGCATTGATCTGGTCGTCGGGCAGATCCACGCCCAGCAAGCTCTCCACGGTCCCGGTGGGATTCTTTTTGAACTTCTCACCGATATCCTTGTCGTTCTTGACCTTGTTTACGATGTCTTCAATCGTCTTTTTGATGTCGAATGCCATAATAAAACCCTCCTAAAGTCGTGATTATTTGTTCGGCGAGACAAAGACCGCCGATTCTATCTTCACTTCCACCATGGGGACGGAGCGCTCGCCGCTGTATGGATTGCTGGCCAGCTCGATCTCACAGATCCGATCCACGGTGTCAAGTCCTGCCACGATATAACCAAAGGCTGCATATTTCCCGTCCAGAGAAGGCGCGTCCGCGTGCGTCAGGAAAAACTGGCTGGTGGCAGAATCCATCACATCCGTCCGGGCCATGGACAGGACGCCTCGAATGTGCAGCAGAGGATTGTTTACGCCGTTGGCGCTGAATTCGCCCTTGATGGCAGGCAGCTCCTCCGTCCCGGCCCCGCCCTGGATCATAAAGCCCGGGTAGACCCGGTGAAAGAGCGTGCCGCTGTAGAATCCGGCTGCCACCAGGTCTTTGAAGTTCTGGGCGGAGATGGGGGCAAGGTCGGGCCGCAGCCGGAGCACGATCTCTCCAAAATCCTTCACGCGCAACTTGACATAATCTGTGGGCTCCGCGCTCTCGCTGAAGTCCGAGACAGTCATGCTGTCGATCTCCGCCTTCACCTGCTCCATGTCGAAGGCCTCCGCCGCGCCGCTCTGCCGGGTGGCAGTGCTCTGAGTGGCAGCCGTTGACGCCGGCGTCGTTTTCTCCCCACAGGCGCACAGGGAGAGCGCCATCACAGCCGTCAAGGCAAGCACTTTCCATTGTTTCACATGCATACTTCCTTTCTGTTTTTTAACCGTCATTTAGAAACGCCTATCATGCGTTCTTTACGGGTTTTCCTGCAAGAGCCTTTCGCCGAGAACACCATCCTCAAAGAGCCCGGTGATGCGCACCGGCAGCACCTGGTTGTGCAGCTGTTGGCCGGGCGCGTAGACCCGGATGGAGTTGGGCGCATGCCCGGTCCAGAATGCCCCGTTGGTTTCCTCAAATAACACTTGCTGGGTCGAGCCGATCATGGCTTCCCGGTAGTGGCGGTTCAGCTCCGCGGCCACGGCGATGGCAGCGGCGGATCGCGCTTCCTTGACCGCGTTGCCCAGTTGGCCGGGCAACTTGTCCGCCGGCGTGCCGGGGCGGCGGGAGTAGGGGAAGATATGCATTGAGGCAAAGCCGCATTGCCGGATAAAGTCCAGGCTCTCGGCAAATTCTGCCTCTGTCTCCCCGGGGAAGCCCACGATCATATCCGTCGTGATGGCACAGGCGGGGAAGTGCTGCTCCAGCAGCCGCACGCTCTGCAGGTAGCGGGCCGTGTCGTAGTGCCGGTGCATCCGGGCGAGGACGGTGTCCGAGCCGGACTGCATGGACAGGTGGAAGTGGGGGCAGAGATTGGAATGTCCCTTTAAAAGCTGGCAGAAGCGCTCGTCGATGATCCGGGGCTCCAGGGAGCCCAGCCGGATGCGAATGTCTCCGGCTGCCTTGCAGATCGCATCCAGCAGCTGGGGCAGCCGCAAAGCCCCTGTCTTGTCCAGATCCACGCCCCAGGAAGCGATCTCAATGCCCGTCACCACGATCTCCCGGTAGCCGGCCTCTGCCAGCTCTTGCACCTGGACCAGGGCCTGCTCCAGCGGCAGGCTTCGCACCGGACCCCGGGCGTAGGGGATGATGCAGTAGCTGCAAAAATTGCTGCACCCGTCCTGGACCTTCAGCATGGCCCGGGTGCGGGTGGCGAGCCCGCCGGGGGGGAGGATCTCAAAGCTTCGGCGGCGGAGCGCTTCATCCAGGGCCTCTCGCTTCTGCCGATCCGCCACAGCGTCCAGCACCAGCGCCAGAAAAGCCTCCCGCCCGCCGGAACCGGAGATCACATCCACGCCCAGGGCGCGGACATCCTCCGGCTTCACCTGGGAATAGCAGCCGCAAACTGCAAGCACTGCCTCGGGGCACTGCTTTCGTAGCCGACGGATGACATTTCGATTTTTCTTGTCCGCCACAGCGGTGACGGTGCAGGTGTTGACAATGGCCAAGTCAAAATCCTCGCCGGGGCCGACTTCGGTGTGCCCCCGCTCCGCCAGCCATTGCTCCATCGCCTGGGATTCGTACTGGTTGACCTTACAGCCCAGCGTTACGATCGTGTAGTTCATGGGGTCTCCTTGTGCATGATATGGGGGGTGTGGATCCCCCTGCTGTTTTACTGCCGCCTTGGCAGGTAATACTCGTCGCCCTTCTGATAGTAGGGACAGCGGCCGTCCTGCCGGGAGAAGATCCGGGCGTATTCATCTTCATCCAGATCCATCCGGCAGTAGTATTCGTCATATTCTTCGTCATAATCATAGTGCCAGCAAGTTTCACAGCGTGTCGGATCCATGATAAGCGCCTCCCGCTATTTTGCCTATCATACCATATCTTGCCAAAAAAAGAAATACTTCCTATTGAATTTTTTCTAAAACCATGCTACAATATAATAGCAAAAATAAAAGCAGTTTGATCCTCCGGCCTCTGTTCTCACGGGCATGCGCCGGAGCAACAGAGCAACGACAAAATCTTTAGAATAAGCGAGGGACAACATGAAATCAAAGCTTCAACACTTTGCCGCTTTTTTCCTGGCTGTGCTTCTGCTCTGCACGGCGGCATGGCCTGTTTCGGCCCAACTTGAATTGCTATCCTCCGCCTGTGTGCTTGGCGCGGACCCGTCGGATATGCTTTCCGGCGGCGGACGCCGTGTCATGACCGAAGATACCCTGTACTACATAGGGGACGGCGACGACGCGGTCTATGAACTGGACAACAGCGAGACCCCGCTTCTGGAGGGACCTGTCGCCCGGTTGAACTACGCGGACGGCGTGCTGTATTACGCCCGGATCGGCGAAGACAGCTTCTCTCTTTGCGCCTTCGACCTGGAGACCCGGGAAGAGCGCGTTCTGCTGGCGGACTTTTCCGGCACCATCGGCCAGCTCTATCTGGTGAACGGGAAGGAATTCGTCTTTTCGTGCAGCAATGCGATCTGGCAGTTCCCTCTGGACGCCGAGCGCCCCCAATTGATGATGATTGCGCCGGAGCTTTGGAGCTTTGTGCCCACCGCCTACGGCATCGTCTATGCCACGGGCAGCCGCTTTGACTATTCGCTCTATGCCGACAAGACCCTTCTGGCACAGAATGTAGAAGACTACACCGTTCGCCTGAACATTGAAGACGGCATCGTGTGCTACACCAGCGATGGCGCGGATTATCAGATGGATCTGGCTTCCGCCTTTGCCGGAACCGCAGAGGCGGAGGAATTCCTCGGCTGTCCCCCGGAGGAGGTAGAAGAGACCTGGGAAGGACGCCGTGTTTGGTCCCTCACTGCCGAAGAGAGCCTGTTGCGGCAGTCCGGTGCAATTGCGGATACCCGTGATCTCTCCGGCGGCCCTGTCCCGCTGTTTTCCACCCACGCATACCGGCGGCCCGCTACCGAGGGCGTGCTGAACATCGTGCGCCGGGCCCAGCAGATGCTGGATGTGAAATGGACCCCCGTGGCCGACGGCTTCAGCGGCTTTGGCTACACCAATCTCGACTACGGTCTGATGATCTACTATGAAAACGGCGTTACCTACACCGGCCTGCCCTATGGGCAGGGCATGACCTATGTTCCCTGGTACAGCTCCCTGTCCAGCTTCGTCGGCGCGGTAAGCAACAGCGAAAGCAGACTGTATACCGAACGGAACGATTATTGGTACGGCTCCCAGGCTTACGGCACCGACTGTTCCGCATTTGTTTCCTGGGCCTGGGAAACCACAGCCAATGGCAGCGACTCCCTGCAAAGGAAGACCTGCCCCACCCTGATCGAGTGGGACAAAACGGAAGAGATCGGCCGTTCCTACACGCTGATCCAACTGGGCGACGCCCTGATCAGCGACGCGCATGCGGTGCTGGTGACGGATGTCACCTACAATGCCGACGGCACGATTGCTTCCATCGAGCTTTCTCAGGCCAGCCCCACTTCTGCCTATAACGGCTGCTGCTATTCCACCCGTTATACCGGCACGGCCGCCCTGCAGACCCTGGATAAGAATTACTTCCTGAACGACAGCTATTGCGTCTTCCGCAGCATGACCCGCAATTCCGTAAGCTATACCCATGATTGCGTCGTCCCCCTGGAGGGAGACAGCTGTGAGATCTGCGGCTGCAGCACGAAAGCTGCTGCCACCGACCCCGCTTTGAGCGTGGGCATCGATGTAAGTGAATGGAATGACGAGATCAACTGGAGCGCCGTCGCCTCCCAGGTAGATTTTGCCATCATCCGTGTGGGCTACACCCGCTCCACCTCGGGCGCCATCAATCAAGATTCAGAAGCAGTTGCAAATATCCGCGGCTGCATGGAAAACGGCATTCCCTTCGGCCTCTACTACTATGCCGGCGCCACCACGACCGAGAAGGCCCAGGAAGAGGCAAATGCCATTCTGAACTGGCTGGACGAGCTGGATGCAAGCCCCTCCCTTCCGGTCTTCTACGATGTGGAAGAGGTCAAAAACATCTTGACCCTCTCGAACTACAGACTGTCCACCGTGAGCTCCGCGTTTTGCAATCGGCTGAAGGAAGCCGGTGTCCGTGCGGGCGTCTATGCCAGCGCCAGCATCTGGGATGATCGATTTGCCAGCTATGCAAGCTACGATCAGGTGGCGCATTGGGTGGCTCACTGGGACACGGATAAACTAACCGCGATTTCCGGCACCCATCTGTGGCAATATTCAAACACCGGAAAAATCGCCGGAATCTCCGGCAATGTGGACATGGACTACTGGATCGGGCCCCTGGGCGACACCAACCATCCCTGCACTGCAGTGTTTGCCAGACCGAGCTGTGAGAGCACCAATCTGGTTTCTACCTGTGTTATTTGCGGAAAGACAATGAATCAGCCCATTCCCGGCACAGGGACGAAACATGTTCTCGGTGCAAGCACATCGGAAACCGTAGCGTTGCCCACCTGCACGGAAGAAGGCACTGTGGTGACAAGCATCCGCTGCTCCGTCTGTGGCGAGATCGTGGAGCAAACCAGCACGAAATTAGATCCTTTGGGTCACACCTGGCTCTTGACTTCGACACTAACGACGGGTGAGACCTGTCACGAAAGCACCAGCCTGTACAGCTGCACCCGTTGCCAGAAGACCAAGCAGGCGCGGCTGTGTGCTTCGGAAGTCTTCCTCGACACGCCGGATGAAGGCAGCTGGGCACACGATTCCATTGACTGGGCCTTTGCCAACGGAGTGACCGTCGGCACTTCCGCCACAAGCTTTTCCCCGGATCTGATCCTTACTCGCGGACAGGCTTTGACCTTCCTCTGGGCAGCCGCGGGCAGGCCGGATTCCACCATTGAGAATGTCTTCCAGGATGTTAGCGCCGGAGATTGGTATTACGATCCTGTCCGCTGGGCGAGCGAAAACCGCATTACTGCCGGAACCTCTGCAAGCACTTTCTCGCCCGACGCCCTTTGCACGCGGTCGCAAATCGTCACCTTCCTATGGGCTGCCGCCAACCGTCCCGAACCGACGCAAACAGAAAATCGCTTTGAGGATGTGAGCCCCGACGATTTCTACTGCAAAGCGGTTCTCTGGGCAGAGGAAAACCAGATCACCGGCGGTGTTGACGCGACGCATTTTGCGCCCGATGCGCTTTGCGACCGTGCCCAGATGGTGACCTTCCTCAGGGCAGCATATCCCTTCCTTGCGCCTGCGGATCCTGCATCCTGAACGAGTATCCCAGCATAACCCGGACCTTGCCCGGCGTCCTAAAAAAAAAGCGCGTTGCGATCCAAGCAGATCGCAACGCGCTTTTTGCAGTGCGCTTTTAAACGCTCTATCCCACCATCTCGACTGGAATCAGCTCCAGCGCATGACTGCCGATTTGGGATTTGTCCAGATAATAATTGATGTTTCCGGTATTTTGATCATAGAAAAAAATTCGATCACTGGCTGCAACGGCCATATTCAGTCCGTTTGTTAGGTCAATTTGATCCACCAGCTCGTAATCTCTGGACAAAAAATATAAGGTTCTATCTTCTTCGTCAAAGTAGTAGTTTCCTGCATAGATGAAATCTTCATCATAGGCTGCCCACAGAGCGTCCTCCACCGGCATGCCGCATTCCTTGATCGCGCCGCTTTGCAGATCCAGCTCCCGGAAACCGGGGCCCTTCGGCTGCTCAATCTCGACTTCCAGAATGGAGCTTAAGTAACTTGCGTCCTCCTCAAAAAAATACAAGGTCGAATCTGTTGCGTAAATACTGCCGGGATTTCTTGAAAACGGTATTCGAGCCTCGCCTGTAACGGCGTCCAATTCAACGAGTTTCAGGTCGTTTACTCCGAAATCTATTGTTTTCTCCGGCACAGCGAAGCAATATAGTTTATCTTTATAGAACTGACTGAATGAAAAATCCGAAGTCTTGGAAAGAAAGTCCGCTGCCGGTTCCGACTGCGTATAATCCATCAGATCTATGACTAACAGGTGATTTTCCTGTTGCTCCAAGGGAAGATACAGCGAAGCACGACAGTTTACAAAAAGTTTTCCGTGATGAAAACGGAAAATATAGCCCGTGTCCGGGTGCAGCTTGCTGATATCCACCTGCGCGACCTCTACATGGTCTGCTCCATCCATATTCCTCTTAACGAGCGCAAGGCCCCCGGCAGAATAGGTTCCGATCGAATAGAGTGCATCCGCATAGTATCCAAAATCGCCATAGCAAAATGCATTGCAGTCTTCATCCTCATGCCTGCAGTTCGGCTTGCTGCACAGGGGACGAAATACATCCTCGCCTCTGGGGCAAAAGCTGATCAACGAGATCGGGCCGATTGCAGTCTCTTTGCTCCATACCGCATAATAGCCCTCGTCCGTTTCTACAAAGCTATTACTATTTTGCACTGTCGTATTCTGATCTTCGGGGTTCAATCTTAGCACATAAGCTTCGGGAGGATTGGAATCCCCTGTTCCGGTTGGGACAGTCCCTGCTGCTTCGGGAACTGTGCCGCAAGCTGCAAGCAGCAGCGCAAGCAGGGCACAGCATAATCGAAGGCTTGTTTTCATGATAATATCCTCAAATAATAAAAAGTCCGTTGGTTCGGCGGACGCCGAACCAACGGCGAATGATATGCTGCGCTTAGTAACCAGGTTTTGCAGTGAGGGTGTAAACGAGTGTCCCTTTTAGCCTGCAGGTAGAAGTAACAGAAGTTGCCTCCTGAAAGCCCGAGCTCTTCCAATTCTTGTATACAGAAGTAACATTGTTGTTGGCTTCCCCATACTGCTTAATAGTCTCATTTGTTTTAGTTTTATAATTGTAATAGTAAACAACTTGGTAAACCGATTTTGTGCCGTATGCGTTCCATTCAAGCCTGCTATTGATAGCAATTTTGGTACAGGAAACACTTGCAATATAGGTCTTTCCTTGATAGTAGCCCTCCTTATAGTCACTGTAAGCAAATGCAGTAATATTCAACGCGGAGGCAGCCAGGATCAAAACCAGGAGCAGGGAGAAAAAGCGTTTTTCATGTGTAATCATACTTCCTTTTCAAACAATTTGCACTTCAGCCGTTATGCTATAAGAAGTATAATGCATATACTGGAAAAGGTCAAGCAAAAATTGTATTTTTTCTTTATAATCGGATAATCAGTCGATCTTCTATGCAAAAATACAGTGTGTTGCCGAATGTCCATTTCCGTTTTTGGACAGATCATTATTCATGTGTAGGGACAAGCATTGCTTGTCCGGCATTCGGAACGAATGCGATTTGCCTGGGGCAAATTCAAGCAGGCTTCCAGCATCGGGAGGGTTTTGTAAATCGTACCGGTTGAATCGCCCTGCAGGGCGATTGTTTGCTTCGCAAACGCGGACAAGCAATGCTTGTCCCTACGAATTATGCGGACAAGCGATGCTCGTTCCTACAAATTGCTTCCGTCCTCACAGCTTTTTCATGTGTGCGGAGGCGGTTTTGGCCAGGAGCTTTTTTGTCCCCTTCTCGTCGAAGGCCACTTCCAGCAGTGCGTCGCTGCCCATCTTGGTCACGGTGAGGACCATGCCCCGGCCAAAGGCGTTGTGCAGGACGGTATCACCGGGGCGGTACTCCGGGACGGGCGCATCCGCCTTGGGTGCGGGGGCAGGCGTGAAGCGGGGCTTGGCGCTTTGGAAGTGGTCCCGGCGGCTTCCGCGCTCAGCAAAGGGCAGATCGTCGTGGCGCGACCCCTGCTCCGCCACGGGACGGGCGGGCTTCAGCGGCTTGTCCAGCAGCTCGGGCGGGATATCCCGGATAAAGCGGGACAGGCGGTTCACCGTGGTCCTGCCGTAGAGCATCCGCTGCCGCGCATGGGTGATGGTCAAGGTCTGCTTGGCCCGGGTAATGGCCACATAGCAGAGCCGACGCTCCTCCTCCAGCTCGTCCGTCTCGCCGATGCTTCGTAGGCTGGGAAAGAGGCCGTCCTCGGCTCCCACCAGGAACACATGGGGGAACTCCAGGCCCTTGGCCGTGTGAATGGTCATCATCACCACGGCGTCTGCTTCGGCATCATACTGCTCAATGTCGGTATAGAGGGCGATTTCCTCCAAAAAACCGTGGAGGGAGGCGTCGTCCGGGTGATTTTGCACATAAGCCACCAGGGAGGAGCGAAGCTCGCGGACATTCTCGAGGCGGGTTCGGCTCTCCACATCGTTGTGGGCCTCAAGCATGGCGGCGTAGCCCGTCTTCTCCACCAGAGCGTCGTAAAACTCCGGCAGCGGCAGGCTGTCCAGCAGGGTGGCGCATTCCTCGATCAGCACGGAAAAGGCGATCAGCTTGGCCGCGCTCTTCTCCAGCGCCGGATAGTGATAGGCGTCCGCCAGCACCAGATACAGGGGCAGGCCCTGGCTCTCGGCCAGACGCTGCACTGCCTCCAGGGTCTTGGCTCCAATGCCCCGGGGCGGGTTGTTGACGATGCGATCGAGCCGAAGGTCGTCGGCCCGGTTGTTGATGAGCTGCAGGTAGGCCAGCATGTCCTTGACCTCAGCCCGGTCAAAGAAGCGGGTGCCGCCGATGATCCGGTAGGGGATGCCGTTGAACTTGAAGGAGCGCTCCAGTGCGTTGGACTGGGCGTTGGTCCGGTAGAGGACGGCAAAGTCGCGGTATTTGGCGTGCTGGGAGAGGGCGAAGATCCGGGCGGAAACATAGTTGGCTTCCTCGTTCTCGTCATAGGTCTCCTTGACGGTGATCCCCGTCCCGCTGGGGTTCTGCGTCCAGAGCTTTTTCCCCTTGCGGCCCTTGTTTTGCCGGATGACGGCGTTGGCCGCGTCCAGAATCTGGGGCGTGGAACGGTAGTTCTGCTCCAGACGGATCAGCCGGGCTCCGGGGAAATTCTGCTCAAAGTTCAGAATGTTTTCGATGGTGGCGCCACGGAATTTGTAGATGCTCTGGTCGTCGTCGCCTACCACGCAAATATTGCTTCGCCCTCCGGCCAGCAGCGCCGCCAGGCGGTATTGCAGGCGGTTGGTGTCCTGATACTCGTCGATCAGCACATAGCGGAAGCGGTTCTGCCAGAACACCCGGACCTCTTCGTAGTCCTGCAAAAGCTGGACCGTCAAAAGAATGATGTCGTCAAAGTCCAGCGCGTTGGCCTCCCGGAGCCGACGCTGGTAAGCTGTGTAGCAGGCGGAGACCGTATCCAGGCGGGCGTCTCCGGCGGCTTCCGCCTTTTCGGCATAGTCCTCCGGGCGCTGCATTTTGTCCTTGGCGCGGCTGATATGGGTGAGGATCAGGCGGGCGGGCAGTTCTTTTTCATCCACCCGCAATTCCTTCATGACATCCTTCATGACCCGCTCAGAGTCTGCGGTGTCGTAGATGGTGAACTGCCGGTCATAGCCCAGACGGTCGATCTCCCGGCGCAAAATGCGGCAGCAGGCGGCGTGGAAGGTCATGGCCCAGATCTCCGAGGCATCGGGGCCCAGCATCGCGGCCAGCCGCTCCTTGAGCTGGTTTGCCGCTTTGTTCGTGAAGGTGATGGCAATGATCCGCCAGGGCTCCACGGGCTGCAGGGCGCAAAGGGCGGCTGTGTCGGCGTCCATGGGCTCCTGCTTGGCAGCGGCCGCCTCGAGGGCAGCCAGCTCAGCTGCCCCGAAGCCTGCAGGGAGCGTCTCGCTGTCGGAGCCACAGCCGAAGCGGATCAGATTGGCGATCCGATGGATCAGCACGGTGGTCTTGCCGCTTCCGGCACCTGCCAGCAGCAGCAAGGGGCCCTCGGTGGTCAAAACAGCCTCGCGCTGCATCTCGTTCAGACTGGGAAATTCCCGCCCGATCAGCTCCCGCCGGAGCTGTACAAATCTCTTTCTTTGTTGTTCGTCCATAGTTAAGGATCCTTTTTTCTGTGTTGTTCTTGCCTATGCTCGCGGAGGGAAGCTTGATGCGCCCCCAGGACGGCGTGGTTTGTCTCGTTGAATTCTCGTCGCTCCAGCTCCCGGTTCAGTATGCCGCCGCAAAAGAAGAGGAAGATGCAGACATAGAGCCAAAGCATTGCCATCGCAATGACGGAAAGACTGCCGTAGTAGATGGAATAATTAGCGAATTTGTTCACATAGATGGTGAAAGCCCAGGAGAACAGCGTCCAGAGCACCGCTGTGAATAAAGCGCCGGTGAGGGAGGCGGAAAAGCGGACCTTTCGGTTGGGAAACACTGTGTACATGGCCGCGAAGAAAAAGGTCAACACCAGCACCGACAGCACATGGCGCAGGCGGCCGATCTGCAGGAGCAGATCGCCCAGCTCGCTGCCTCTTGCCACCAGCTTTGTCACCAGGTCATGGCTCAGCAGGCCCAGGGCCAGCAACAGCACCAGGGCCAGCACGCCCGCCAGAGAGAAGATCAGAGCGCGAATGCGAAGCCAGATCGCGCTGCGGGTCTCCCGGGCAACATAGATGCGGTTCAAGCCCCGCTGGAGGCTCAAAACGCCCTTCGAGGTCATCCAAAGGGCCGTCACTGCCGAGACGGAGAGGATCGCCGGAGAATCCACGGCAAAGAGCTCGTCGATCATGTAGTCCGTCAACGCATGCAGGCTCTCCGGCACCACATTTTGCAGCAGGCCGCGCAAGCTCTCCGGAGAGATGGGGGTGAGTTGGAGGATGCTGATCAGCAGCATCATGGCCGGGAAGATTGCCAGCAGCCAGAAATAGGCGGCATAGGCCGCGAAGATGTTCACCTCCAGCCGCTGCACGCTTCGATAGAAATGCTTGACGCGCTCCCACATAGACACCCCTCCTTTGCTCCGAATCTCTAAGAAGTAATTATACCAGTTTTCCACTGGAAAAGCAATCGAAAAAGACGCAAAAACACCTACGCTCCGGCGTAGGTGTTTTCCTGGCAGTATCGTTTCCGCCTCCGACTGCCCGCATGAACAGCGGGCGCTTGTTGCGCCTGGGGCTTAGGCGGCAGCCGTCGGCTTGATGGCGGCAAGATCATTTCGGCGAAGCCGCCGAAAGCAGATCAGACTTACCGTTAGTGACATGATCTCGGCAATGACGAAGGCCCACCAGACCGCATCCAGTTCATGGGTCACCAGCGCAAGGATGGCTGCAGCCGGAAGCAGGGCCACCAGCTGCCGCATCAGCGAGACCAGCATGCTGTAAAAGCCGCGCCCAGTGGACTGGAACAGCGTGCCAATGGTAATGCACACTGCGGCAATCGGAAAATGAATGGAGATGGTGCGAAATGCCTTGATCCCGGCTTCGGAAAGGACGCCGTTGGAATCGAAGATCGAGACGATCTGGCGGGGAAAGATCTGGAAGCAGAGGAAGCCCGCCGTCATCACGCACACGCAAACCGCCAGCGTCCGCTTCCAGGCGGACATCAGCCGCTGATAGTTCCTTGCGCCGAAGTTGTAGGCGATGATGGACATGGAGGCGTTGGTAATGCCGAACATGGGCATAAAGATGATGGACTGCATCTTATAGTAGATGTTCATGATCGCAACGCCCATGCCATCGGTCAAAAAATTGGAGAGCACGAAGTTCATGCCGGAGTTCATCACCGAGCCAATGCCCTGCATGACAATAGAGGGCAGGCCGACCCGGTAGATCTCCCGGATGGAGTTCCGATTTGGCCGGAAGCCCCGGAAGGAGACCTGCACCTCGTGCTCGCCCCGGACGACCAACAGCATGGCGATCACCATGCTCACCCATTGGCCTAGCACGGTTGCGATTGCCGCACCGGCCACGCCAAGCTTCGGAAAGCCGAGGTAGCCGAAGATGAACAGCGGATCGAACACGATGTTCGTCACCGCGCCCGCGATCTGGGCGATCATGGACAGGTTGGTTTTTCCCATGGACTGCAGGATGCGGTCGAAGCCCAGGTGAATAAACAGACCCATCCCGAAGACCATGCAGATGCGCAAATAGCTCATGCAAAGCGGGAAAAGCTGATCGTCCACCCGGAACAGGCGGAAGAACGGCCCAATCAGCGTGAGCCCCAAGACCAGGAACGCCAGAGCGGAAACGAATTCCAAAAACATGCCGTTGGAGGCCGCGGCGTTGGCCTCGGCAAAGCGCTTTTCTCCCAGCCTTCTGGACATGAGGGAATTCATGCCAACGGCAGTGCCAACGGCCACGGAGAGCATTAAAAGCTGGATCGGGAAGGCCAGACCCACGGCGTTTAGCGCATTGTTGACCCCGGCCGCAGAGGTTTGCCCTTCGATCCGGGCAACGAAAATGCTGTCCACCACATTATACAGCGCCTGGAGCAGCATGGAGATCACCATGGGCAGCGACATGTTGAGCATCAGCTTGCCGATGGGCATGACGCCCATTTTGTTTTCTTTGATCGTCTTTTCCATTACAATTGCGCCGTCAACTTCTCGTTTGCCTTTTTCATGAATTTCTCGTATTGGATCACGAAGCGCTCGTGGGTGCCCTCGCCCACCAGACCGAAGGGATCGTATACCTTGACCTCAAACACCAGCCGTCTACGATCCACCAGGGTCAACTCCGTCTCACAGGTGATTTTCAGACCGATCGGCGTTGCCGCCAGGTGACGAACATTCAGCTCCGTGCCGACGGTGCCCTCGCCGGGCTGCAGCTCAGAGACGACGCTCTTCCAGCAGGTCTCCTCGATCAGCGCGATCATGGCCGGCGTGGCGAATACATCCAGCTCGCCGCTGCCCAGGGCCCCGGCGCATTTATCCTTGGTCACGATCAATTCCTGCTTGCCTTTGATTCCAGTTTGCAACATATTCTTTCTCCTTATCTTATAATCCAGCGCGGGTTTTACCCCGCCCAAAACGGTACGACTGATTATAGCACGCGGCTACCGGCAATGCAAGCATCCGATTCGGAAAGTTTTTTTCTTTTTTCAAAATTCCTTCAACCTTTTTCCGCTTTTTCATATCCTTATAGACAGAAGCCTAAAAAGGAGGCGTGCGGCGCGTTTTCAGCGCAAGGCGAATTCCGCATAATCCTCCAGACGAAGGAGAATGGGCTCGTTGCCGAAGCCCGTGCCGCAGTCGATGTTCGTCCAGGTCCGTGTATGAATGATTTTGCCCTTGTATTTTTGCCCGTAGCTCATTGTGGGCGTGTGACCGAATACGGTGTGAATATCATCGTAGTATTCATCCGTTAGCTCGGGCCACGCCCAGAGCAATTCATCCGAAGAATAATCGCAAATCCGTTTCTCCTTGCTGAAGTTGTCAAGCCCGGAGTGAACGAGGATGAATCCCTTTGCTCCGATGCAAAGCGTTTTGTAAAGCGGACAGCGGCGCAGATAGCCCAGAATTGCCCGCTGCATTTCATGCGGCAGCTGGCGAAGCGCGTTCAGCGTTACATCACCGCCGCTGAGCGTGTAGTTTTCCAGCAGTTCTCTTTTCTTGCCGTCCAATGCCGCAAAACCGTCCTCGCCGCGCTCGTCAAAGACAAAATCGCAAGAAAGCAGCATGGATTCGTGGTTGCCGAGGATCAGCTGCACATTGAGTTGCTCCATCAGCCAGAGCAAGACGCCGATTCCTCCGTCCCCGTTGCGGTCCACCACATCGCCGAGAACATACAGGAAATCATCCGCGCCAAACGCCGCTTTTTCAAGCAGATTTTTCAGTTTTTCGATTGGGTAACCGTGAAGATCTGATATAACATAATTCATATTCACTTTACCTCTCCCTCATGGTTTCCGTTTCCCATCATATCATAAGACCAGCAGGATTTCAACAAGAGGGATTCTTTTTGCTCTTCGCTGTATGTGTCAAGCATTTATTGGCAAGGTATCTTTTAACGAAAAACGAGTGTTCAAAATGCAGTTGTCAGGATTATGTGCCGCATATGTGTACAGCAAAGCTCACCGCCCTACAGCGGCGCTTGCATGACGGTCATTCAGATCAGAAATTGTTGCCGGAACCCCGAAGCATGTTACGACACAGCTCACTCAAATAGCTGCCTGCACGCTTGGCCAAGGAGAGGGTGTGGCAGTAGTCGTAACCGTGTCCCTCTCGCTCGGGCACTTTGCTGGCTCCGAACATGGGCAAGCTGTCCTTCCACTCTTCTTTCGGCTTCGGCGGGGCGGGCAACTCGGCGAACAGGTTTTCCAAGCCGCTGGTGTGGTAGGCGGTCAGCAGAAGCACCAGATTATTTCCGCCTCGGATGCTCCAGCAGCAGCGCCTGTCCTTCATGCGATTCCAGACCAGCGTAAAGACATTGCTTTCCATGCTGCCGAGGCGAGCATGATGTACCTCACCCGGCGCATAGGTCTCCGGGATCTCAATGCCGCGCTTGTATGGATCCAGCAGGGCGTCTTTGTTTTCAGAAAAGTATCTGTACAGGTCTGTCAATTTCTCGATTTTCTTCTGGTTTTCCTCTGGCAGCAGAGAATTGATTTGTGCCTCAATGACGGTCAACAGCATATCGGTATCGCCTGCAAAAAGCAGCTTTCGCAGATTGTCGGCAAGCTCTTTGTCCGCGACGCATTCCGTTATCTTCTTGTTTCTGTGGTACTTATCCAGTACCGAGATCGTCTTGACGCCGTTCTTCTTCTGAATCCATTGTGCGCCGTCGCCGTTGACGATCCGCAGTTCGATCCCGTTCACATCAAAACGGCTGGCGACCAGACCCTCCTTGGCCTTTCGAAATGCACTAACCGGGTCAAAGCTTGCGTAGGCGACCTTATTGTCCAGAATCCGGCGCTTTGTTTTTCCACACGGCATCCAGCGCACGCCGGGATAGGCAATCCCGACCTTCATCTCTTTGTCCTTGCCGTACTGCTTTCTGTCCTTGCCCTGCAGCTTCAGCCAAATCGCGTCGTTTTCTTCATACAACAGCTTTGTTTCCAGCACGCCGACGCCCTGCCCTTGCTGCGCAAGCTCTGCATAGCGCTCGATCCGTGCCTTTTGGGACTCGCCCATCTGCTGAACGATATTATGAACTCCTTGCTGGGTTATGCTCAGACCAGTCGTCTCCGTGATTGTTTTTGCCGCCGCACGGTAGGATGTTTCACAGGCTGCCGTTGCCGCCAGGTTGCAGACATTTTCTGTCATCAGGCCTCTGATCCAGCTCCAGCGCTTCGTCCAGCAGATGCACGCAATGCGGACCTTCCACGGCTGCATTGTCCACATATACCCGCCGCTCGAATTCCACCGGCCCCATGATCGTTTTGACGCAGGTCTTTTGAAGTCCTTTGCACCGGAACCGTTTGACATCGCGGCTGCCCAGAAGCTGCTCATCCATGCTTTCCAGCGCTTTTGCCATAATCTCCCGCCCGAATTGCAACACTGTCCTGTAAATTGTTCTCTCTAATTCCTGAATATTCTCAATTTCCCTCTTGTCAAAGTCCAGATTTACTGTTATAGTCATATGTGCCACCCCGTTTCTTGTTTGTTTCGACAACTACATTGTAACACAGGTTGGCAA
>JAFOKO010000099.1 GCA_017419715.1 Oscillospiraceae bacterium
CAAACCCATCCCGGCGCTCATGTCGCTCCTCAGCGTTGCACTATCCTCCGTGATGGTAAAGCGGAAACCAGTATACACGATCTTTTTGAAAAATACTACCCCTAAGAATTAAATTGTCCTTGACAAAGGGTACACTGCAATGTAGGGGGCGGCGTCCTCGACGCCCCGCGCATATCGATGCCGTAGGAAAAAAATGGAACGAACCCGTTTCCCTTATTGCACGCACTCCGTAGGGACGGCCATTGGCCGCCCGGTTCGCCCCAGGCGAACAATCGCCCGCAAGGGCGATCCAAGCATGTTCAATCTACGGAAAACAAACTGAACAACACAACCGCGTTGGATTTGCCTCCGGCAAATGGCATTCGTCCCGAATGCCGGGGACGGGCTACGGATTCATCGCTACGCTCAGAATGACAGACGGGGGAAGCAGATCGAAACCGCAACGCCCCTCATCCGTCACCGGGCTTCCGTGAGACGCCCGGCGCCACCTTCCCCCGAGGGGGAAGGCAAGGGGACGGGGGTACGGATTCTTCGCTTTGCTCAGAATGACAGGCGTGGGAATATAATCCATGATGCACACTGTGCGCCGCTACCGCACCTTGTTCCCCATACCTCGTGTCCCCTATTGCCTATTCAACTATTGCCTACCCCTGCGCCCCCTGGTCACTGATGTCCATTACCTATGAAGTTCTTGTTTTGCAACGAAAGCCAAAGAAAATAGCCAGACAAAAATGTTTCATGTGAAACAAAAAGGAGTTCGCTATGCTAAAAGTAGGACAAACGGAAGAGGTTGAGATCACCGGGTATTCCTCAGAGGGAATGGGCGTATGCCGGATTGACGGCTGTGCGGTGTTCGTGCCGAATGCGATTCGGGGAGAACGATGTGAAGTCAAAGTGACGCATGTGAGCAGAAACAGCGCGCACGGAAAAATAGAGAAAATCATGGAGCGCTCCCCTCATCGGATTTCCCGAGTCTGCCCGGATGCAAAGCTCTGTGGCGGCTGCCAGCTGCACCACATGGATTACATGGAAGAGCTATCTTTCAAAGCGCAAAAAGTGACCGACGCGCTGAATCGTATCGGCGGACAGGCTTTGGAGACAGTACCCATTACGGGAAGTCTGGCACATCCGAATGAAACCGACTGCAGCTGGTCTGTCGGATATCGAAACAAGGCGCAATATCCCGTGGCTGAGCAGAGAGGCAAGCCGGCTGCAGGCTTCTATAAGAACCGAACACATGAAGTTATTTCGGTGGAGCGCTGTGTCATTCTTCCTGAAATTTTTGATCGTGTCCGTAATGTTGTCATCCGTTGGGCGGAGGAAAACGGGGTTTCTGTTTATAACGAGCATACAGGGACTGGCCTGCTGCGGCATATCTATGTCCGTAAGGGTGCAGTGTCGGGACAGATCATGGTCTGCCTGGCCGTCAACGGGGCTGCCCTTCCCCGGGAACAGAAGCTGGTCGACGCCTTGCGTCGGGAGATTCCAGGTTTGACTTCTGTGCTCTTGTCTGTGAATACAAGGAATACGAATGTCGTTCTGGGCGACGAGTTTCGAACGATCTGGGGTCAGAGTGAAATCGAGGATAAACTCTGTGGTTTTACATTTCGCCTCTCTCCCCGGTCTTTCTATCAGGTCAACCATGATCAAGCGGAGCAGCTCTATGCAAAAGCCATAGAATATGCTGATCTCCACGGGACAGAAACCGTCCTGGACCTGTATTGCGGCACCGGTACCATTACCCTTGCTCTCTCCCGTTACGCGGGTCACGCCATTGGCGTGGAGCTCGTGCCGGAGGCTATCGAGGATGCAAAGCAAAACGCCCTGAGAAACGGCGTGGAGAACACGGCGTTTTTCTGTGCCGATGCGGGGGAAGCCGCCGAGAAACTGTGCGCCGACGGCGCACGCCCCGATGTGATCGTCGTGGACCCGCCCAGAAAAGGTCTTGCCCCGGAAGTCATCGAGACCATGGTCACCATGGCTCCCGAACGCATCGTCTATGTCTCCTGTGACCCCGCCACCCTTGCCCGTGATGTGAAGCTCTTCTCCGAGCGAGGCTATTCCCTCACCCGCGCCGAGGCCTTTGACCTGTTTCCACGGACATTTCATGTCGAGACGGTAGTATTGATGTCACGGGTAAAGGACTGACTGCCAAAAAAGCGCCGTATTTCCGGGCTTTTCTGGCATCTGGGCATCAGTGCCGGAGAGACGGTTTGACCGCAAAAACCGCTTCGACAGAACATATCTACTCTATCTGCCGGAGGGTTGAGTAGGCCGTTTAGATGTCATAGGGTTGAGTTGCCGGTTTAGATGTTTTTGCGGTAGGGTTGAGTTAGTGATTTGGATAACGGCAGGTTGTGGCTGTGATTTAGATGTCAGAGCGACAATTCGGAATTTGAAGGAGCAACAATGTATGATTAAGACAGATCGGCTTTTAATCAGACGAGTTCGAACTGACGATTGGAAAGAAATTCAAGCGATATGGACAGATGCAGCAAATTCCGTTTATGCGCAATATGATAAACCAAATGACTTAGATGACCAGTCAGTTTCCCGCAGAATTGCAAAGTGGGCTTCTTTTGCGGATAACGATGAACACATATTCCTTGCCATCTGTTTGCAGGATGCTGTAATCGGCTATGTAGCTTTTAATAAAAGAGAAAGCGGATATGAAATCGGATACTGCTTCCATTCGAACTATCATGGAAAAGGATATGCAAAGGAGAGCATTTCCGCCATCCTTGACATTATGAAAGAAAAAGGTTTAGTCAATATTACAGCAGGAACTGCCTTGAATAACACACCATCCGTTAGGTTGTTGACATCTCTCGGCTTTAGACAGACAGGAACAGAGAAAGTATCGTTTTACAAGGATGTTGATGGAAACGACATCATGTTCGAGGGTGGAACTTATGAGCTTCTTTTGCTCAAGTAAACAACTTCCAGTTTGAATAGACAGACCAAGGCTCCTCGCTACCGGCAAATGCGTCGGCGGCGGGGAGCGGAGAAAGAGAGAATAGAATATGACATTAGAAACAGAAAGGCTTATTCTCCGTCCGTGGGAAGAGGCGGACGCAGAGGAATGCTATAAATACGCAAAAGATCCCCGTGTCGGTCCGATTGCCGGATGGCCGGTGCATATCGGTGTGGAAAACAGCCGACAGGTCATCCGAGACGTTCTGATGGTACCGGAGACCTATGCCATCGTGTTGAAGGAAACCGGGCTTCCTGTTGGCAGTATTGGTCTTCACCACAACGACCTTGCCGAAAAGGAGGATGAGGCAGAGCTCGGCTACTGGCTGGGCGTTCCCTATTGGGGACAGGGCCTTGTGCCAGAGGCGGCAAAAGAGCTATTGCGCCATGCCTTTGAAGATCTGAACCTTGCCCGTGTGTGGTGTGGTTACTACGATGGCAATGAGAAATCGAGACGTGTGCAGGAAAAACTCGGTTTCAAGTATCAATGGACGAACGATGATGTGCCTGTTCCGCAGATGGGAGAAAGAAGGAAAGGCCACGTCAATTTGATGACGAGAGAGGAATGGGAAGGCTTCATTACGCTTTATACGCCGTCTATGGAAGAGCTTTGGTTCAGGCAGCAAATGATGGCAGATCCGGAAACCATGTCGTATAACCATGCGTGGGGAGGGATCATTCCTTTTCCAAAAGAGAAATGGCATGACTGGTATGATTTCTGGATCGTAAATCATGAGAGTAATCGTTATTACAGATATTTGAAGGACAACACCGGTCGCTTTATCGGAGAGATCGCCTATCATTACGACAGCGAACGGAACCTTTATGTTGCAGATGTCATAGTCCATGCTCCATACAGAGGAAAAGGCTATGGCGGCATCGGATTGGATCTGCTGTGCCGTGCTGCAAAACAGAATGGCGTAAAAATGCTGTATGATGATATCGCCATAGATAATCCGGCAATCACGATGTTTCTAAAGAATGGATTCGTTGAAGAATACAGAACAGATGAAATCATCATGCTCAAAAAAGAACTATGAAGCATGCAACAAAGGCACCTCTGAAAAACTGAATGAGCCGGTGGAAATGTCTGCAGACAAGGTGGAAGAAAAGGCGGAAAAGCAGTCTGTTTTCGCCCATGAACGATACGGTGCATATTTTATGGATCGAAGTGCCGCCGATATTATGCGGGAATACAGCGAGCAGCACGATGAGTGAGAGATACTGTAAGGAGAGATCAAAATGCAGTTTACGGTCAAAACCTGTGGGAAGGACGATGCAGATCTGATCTGGGAAAAGGCCTTTCAGCAATATGAAGCCTTGGCGCCAATCGAGCAGGGCGCGGAAGAGGCGTTTTTCGTGTGGAAGCTCACAGACGGCTCCGGCCGCATCGTCGGCGGCTGTGTTCTGAACATTGACCCGTTGAAAAACGCGGAGTTGGAACGGCTCTGGGTAGACGAGCCTTACCGCAGGCAGGGTCTTGGCGCCGCCCTGCTCCGCGTGGCGGAACGCGGCGCGTGGGAGAGCGGCAGCCATGTGCTGATTAGTGATTATTCCTTTGATTTTCAAGGGGTCAGGCCGCTCTTTGAGAAGCTGGGCTATCGGCTGCTTGGAAGCTCGCCGTGGCCAAAGGGCCGCGAAAGCGACTGCTTTGTCAAGCAGCTTGACGCTACGCCCGCAGAGACAGGTTGCGAGGCCGCCCTTGCGCGTCCGGGACTTCGGCTCAGCCCGGGCAGCGAGGAAGACAAGGACTTTTTGACAGAAAGGCTGGAGGCATACAACAGCCGCTTTGCGCCGCGCAGGCATCCGTATTGGGACCTCGATCAAAAAGCGGTCAATGCGGCGGATGAGATGATTGCCGGATGTATCGCGGGCGTCAGCGGCTGGGATACTCTGCACATCGATGAATTCTGGGTGGACGAGCCGTACTGGGAGCAGGGCGTTGCCGCTCCCCTGCTCCGCGCAGTTGAGCAGGCGGCCAGACAGAACGGCGCGTATCTGGCGCGTCTGCGCGCGCCGGATCGAGAGGCAGCCTTTTTCAGAGAGCAGGGCTATACAGACTATGTAATCCATGCGTGCAACCCAAAGCTGCATCTGATGCAAAAGCTGCTTTGATAGAATATCAAAAGAACAAAGGGAGAATAAAGCAATGCTGCACATGATCGTCGAACAGACAATCAAATACCCGATGCGCATGAAATACGACCCGGAGACGAAGCGCTTTTTCCCACGCGAAGCATTTTCGCTTTTTTATGTTCGAAACTTTACCAAGCCCTACGGCTGGATCAAGGAATCCGGCACGCCGCCGCAACCGCATTGGGACTGCATTCTGATGACGGAACGAGAATACGAGTTGGGCGACGAGGTCAAAATCAAGCTCATTGGCGTGTTCAAAAGGAATGATGGCGACCATAAGTTTATCGTCGTGGAAGCGGAGCGGAAGCTTGACGACTTCGCTGGCCTGTCTGATGGGGAAAAGGAAGAACTGTACAGGCTCTACCCCATGATCGGAGACGGCGAGGGCTGGTTTGGGCGGCAGGAGGCGGAATACTGCATGGCGCATGGCGAAAAACCGCTGTGAGGAAATGGGAAGTGAGAAAGATCCGCGCCTGTAGGGACAAGCAACCCTGCCGTCCACTCCGAACTCGTCTGTAGCGCCGGCAATCTGCCGGCCATTTGTGCGCCGCATTTCCGGTAGCGGCGCACAGTATGCGCCACGGGGAAATGTGCGACATCGGAACGCCCCTCAACCGCCTCCTTCGGAGGCACCTTCCCCCGAGGGGGAAGGCCTTCACAGGGGCTGTCAATTTCGGAAACAAAGGAGACGAGACATGGAGAATCCTTTCATCGCGTATTGTGGCGTGGATTGCGCCGTTTGCACGGACTATCAGACGAAGAAGTGCCCGGGCTGCAGGGAAAGCGAATGGCCCGGCGGGGAGCTTTGCATGCCCGTGGCCTGCTGTGGACGGAAGGATATCCTCTTCTGCGGTCAATGCGCGGAATTCTCCTGCCCGGATATGCAGGCCTTCTATGAGGAATCGGAAGGCCACCGGCAGGCATATCTGAGAATGCGGCGCATCCACGAAGGGCGCGGGTGATCTATCCTTGTTCTGCTGGATCTCCGCGTTTTTTATGAGCGTAATCGTATTTTTATACTTTCTTTTATTGACAGGAGCCTCAAAATATGGTATGTTAATATAGAACAAAAAACTCCTTTCACAGGGATGTGATTTGGAAGAACTGTGATGATCCGCTGCAGCTGAAGTTTCAGCTCGGCGTTGCCTGCTCCGGGACACCGGAAGAAACAGAGGCGTACTCTTATGTACCAATTTACGGAAGAATTACGAAGAAATTACGAATCCATGCGAACGCCCCTGGCCTACTTTGAGGTCAAGGACGGCGGTGTTTTTGCGCTGCTTGTCTCCGATGGTCTTTGTGAATTGACGGGCATAGAACGGGAAAATCTTGTGGATATGCTGTCCCACGACCGGATGGGGCTATTTCACCCCCAGGATGCCGCAAAGACGCTTGCGAGAATGAAGGATTTTATTCAAAAGAAGGGTCTGTTTGACCAAATCTATCGGGCGCGTTTTGCCTACGGGGATATCTATCACTATATCCATTGCTATGGCACCTGGCAGACGATGCCGGACGGGACGGAACTGGTCTGCATGCTCTACCTGGATATGCTCCGCTGCATGGACGAAACAGACAAATTGACCGAGGATGGCAAGCTGTTTCAGAAGGATCTGTTTTATACGGACAGCCTAACCAATCTGCCGAATCTGAATTACATGATCCAGTTTGCCGACGAGCGGGTTTACGCGATCCGAAGGCTCGGAAAAACGCCGGTGTTGATTTACACCGATGTCATTTCCATGCAGTATTACAACAGCCAGTACGGGTTTGAGATGGGCAATAAGCTGCTGTGCCTGGTGGCAGAGAGCTTGAAGGCCTCATTCCCAGAGGCTTTTTTGGTGCGGGGTGCGGACGATCATTTTATCCTGATCGACAGCTTTGAGCAGGATCAACAAATCGAGGAGAAGATTCGGGAGGCAGACAAACGAATCCAAAGAGATGCGGAGGGCAATACTTCCGGCATTAAGGCAGGCGCCTGTCTGTATCAGGAGCACATGACGACCATTGTGGCCATGGACCACGCCAGAGACGCCATCAAATGGATCGGCAACGATCTCAACCGCGTCTGCAACTTCTACACCAGCACGGAGGAAAACCGCAACCAAAGCCGCCACTATATCATTGATACCTTCGACCGTGCTCTGCAGGAGCACTGGATCAAGGTGTACTATCAGGGGATCAGCCGCACCAAGACCGGGAAGAGCACGGCTTATGAGGCGCTGGCCAGGTGGGCAGATCCCGTCCGAGGCACCCTCTCGCCCGGTGTGTTTATCCCGGTGCTGGAGAAATACCATCTGCTCCACAAGCTCGACCTGTATATGGCAGAGCAGGTCTGCAAGGACATGCCGATCCGCAAGCAGCGCAATTTGCCGGTCCTTCCTGTCACGGTGAACTTTGCCGCCCAGGATTTCGACTACGAGGATATCCCGGCCAGACTGGAACAGATCTACAACCAGTACTGTCCGGACTTGCACCCCGAGAAAAAGTATCTGATCGTGGAAATCACGGAGCAGGATATGGCTCGGGCAACGGATCGCTTCCATGAACAGATCCGACGCCTGAAGGAGCTGGGATTCCGGGTCTGGCTGGACGACTTCGGCAGCGGCTATTCTTCCCTGAACGCCTTCAGCCGCTTTGATGTGGATCTGATCAAATTTGACATGGATCTGCTCCGGAACCTGGACGACAACAACGGCGCAAACCGCCGGATCATGAACGCCATGGTGCAGGTGGCCAGAGGGCTTGGAATCCATACGCTGGCCGAGGGCTTGGAAACGGAACAGCAGCGGGCCTTTTTGCAGGAGATCGGCTGTGAGCTGGCCCAGGGGTTTTTTTATCACAAGCCGGAGCCGTTGGAGCTTTCGCTTGCCAAACTTGAGGCGGAAGAACAGCGCTGTCCCTTCGAGACACCGGATGAACGCGAACAACTCAGCCGCAAGTGGTTTGACGAAAACGAGCACAGCCTCGGGGTTATCGAACAGTTTGGCGACCACATGCCCGGCGGATTCTTTATCCGCAAGGCGGACGAGAGCGGAGAGCTGCTGTATGCCAACAAGAGCACATGGAAACTATTCGGATGCGAGGACCTGGCGGACTTCAAAGCATTTACCGGTTTCCATTTGAGCGGGATGATCCATCCGGACGATCGGAAGCTCCTCTTCTCTTCGGCCCAAAAGCGCGCGCTGGACGGGCAGACGGAAACCGATTATCTGGAATATCGGATCATCCGAAAGGACGGAGCGGTTCGCTGGATCGACGAATACACCTACCTGGTTCCGTCGGAAATACATCAAGAACTGTATTATGTATTCATTTCCGATATTACGGAGAAGCACCAGAAGGCCGAACGGGAAAAACGCCTGCGCCTTGCTGCCATCGAGGCGTTGACCCGGGTGTACGATTCTGTGTGGATCATTGAGGATCTGCAGACACAGCGCTTTGAGCTCTTCCGGGTCGATCCGGTGCTGGCCCACACGATGCCCGCTCTGGAAGCGGCCAAGTTGAAGCGATATTCCGACGCGCTGGCCTACTATTCCCGTCTGGTGCTTGCAGAAGACCGCCAGGGCTTCCTGGAGGCGGTGACCCCGGAAAACATCGAGAAAAACACCAGGGAAAAACTGCTCTACTCTGTCCTCTTCCGCCGCGTGTTCGACACCGGGATCCGGTACTACCGGCTGGAATTCACCAGAATGTATCTGGACAATGGGGAAAGCAACATCGTAGTCGGCTTCCGGGATGTCGATGCGTAGAAGCGCGGAAGCCCGGTGACGGATGAGGGGCGTTGCGGTTTTGCACCGTCTGCCGTCCGGGGCGGGCCGATGCTCACATCGGCCCCTACGGAGGTGCGCGTGGGAAACGGCGGACAAGCAATACCTATGAAGGGCACAGCTGCTTGTCCCTACGAACTCTGGTGATTGGAATACGAAAATAGGACCGTTCGCGTGGAGCTGATACTCGCGCGAACGGTCATAATGTTCAAATAACGGATATTTTTACATATTTCTACTGGAAAAATAGAACACGCCATGTTATAATGTACAACAAGATGGTATGCTGCCCGAACTATTGTCTGTGGTTCGACGCGGCTTGATCCAAGAACACGGAAACGAGGTGATATGATGACGCTCCAGCTGTGCTATTATGCACTGATCGCTATAGCTTCTTTTGCGCTTCTGGGGGTCTATCTTTTCCGGTGGCACAAACACCTGGATGCCCACATGACAGTCATCTTTGGTATCGTTCCGTTTGTCAATCTGGCGTATCTGATGATGTATACCGCTCCGGACGACGGCGCGGTGACAGCCAGCTTAAAATTCTGCTATCTGGGCGGGTGTTTCCTGCCCTGGGTCATTACCTTGTGCGTGGCGGGCCTGTGTAATTTACGCGTGAACCGCTATATGCGCCTTGGAACCTTTCTGCTGAATGTGGTGTTTTTCGGCTTGGTGTTGACCATCGGCAATTCCCCGCTGTTCTATCAGGACATGGTCATTAAACGGACAGAAAGTGCGATGATCATTACCAGATATTACGGACCGGCTCATATCGGCTATTTTGTGATCCTGTTCGCCTATCTGCTGGTGGATCTGCTGCTGATCCTGTATGCCTACAAGAAGCTGAAAAATGTTTCCAGACGGGTCTTGATCCTGATGTACATCCCGGTTCCGATTTCCCTGCTGGGCTATGCCCTCAACGATTTGACCAGTTGGTTTGGTTTTGAGCTGGTGCCCCTCACCTATCTGATCGCGCTGGGCGTGTATCTCACCATTGCTCACAGAATGCCGGTCTACAATCAAAGCGATATGATGGTGGAATCTCTGATGGATTCCGGCGAGACGGCTTTTGTGACGGTGGATTTCAAATACCGGTATCTGGGAAGCAACGAAACCGCCAGGACCATCCTGCCCGCATTGAACGATATTCCGGTGGACGGTTCCATCAACGCTTCGGATGCCTTGCGCACCACATTGGGCGAATGGATCGACAGCTTTATGCTCGGACGCGAGAGCGGCCGACACCAGTTCTACAAGAAGACCTCGAAGAAAAAAGGATATGATAGAATCTATGCCGTCAATGTGAACTATCTTTCCGACGGCAAGAAGAACTACGGTTACCAGATCCTGCTGCAGGACGACACCAGAAATCAGCAGTATATCCAACTGCTGAATATGTACAACACAGATCTGCAGAAGGAAGTGGACGCCAAGACAAAGCGCATCGTCGAGATGCACGACAGCCTGATCCTGGGCATGGCAACCATGGTCGAAAGCCGAGACAACTCCACTGGCGGCCATATTCGCCGTACCAGCGTGGGCGTGCGCATCCTGCTTGACGAGATGCGGGACGATCCGCATCTGCATTTGACCGATTCCTTCTGTAAAAATCTGATCAAGGCCGCGCCTATGCACGATCTGGGCAAGATCGCCGTTGACGACGCCATTTTGAAAAAGGCCGGCGCCTTTACTCCCGAGGAGCGGAAAAAGATGGAAGGCCATGCCGCGGAGGGGGCAAGGATCGTCCATGAGATCTTGAAGGAGACGGACGACCTCGAATTCCGGCAGATCGCGGAGAATGTGGCCCATTATCACCACGAGCGCGTGGACGGCTTGGGCTATCCCGACGGCCTCAAGGGACGGGATATTCCCATGGAGGCGCGGATCATGTCCATTGCCGACTTCTACGACGCCCTGGTGAGCAAGCGTGTCTACAAAGAGGCCTTTTCGTTCGAAAAAGCGAATGAGATCATCCTGGAAGGCATGGGGACCCGTTTCGATCCGGAGTTGCGCTGGTACTATGAGAAAGCCAGACCTAAACTGGAGGCGTTTTATTCTACGGCAGGCGATTGATTTGTGACCGAGCTTCCGTGCGGACAAGGCTGTATCGTGGCAGTATTGAGCTTATTCATGGAGAGGTGATGACAGATGTTCGATTATAATCTTGAAAACGCCGCCTGGATCCTGTCCTTGTTCTGCCTGCTCTACTGCCTGGTCGTAAACCGGAGACAATACCGGATGGCAAAGTGCATCAAGAACAATCTGATGAATCAGCACATGGTGTTCATCCTCTCGGTGATCTGCTTGAACATTACCTCGGCGTCTTCTGTGGTCGGCACCATTTTGACCTCCTATGCCTCGGCCCGGGTGGCGCTCTGGCAGTTCCTGTTTCACACAGCCTATTATCTGTTTCATATCACCATGTCTTTCCTCCTTGCCCTCTATTTTCTGGACATCACCGGCGCGAGCGTCGGCAAGAAGGATAATTTCTACATTCTCTTCTCCATCCCCTATCTGCTTATTGTTCTGCTGATCCTGTTCAATCCCTTCTCGAAGGTCTGTTTCTATCTGGATTCGAGCTATGTTTACCACCGCGGCAGATGGATGCTGGTGCTCTATGCCTGTGGTATGTTCTATCTGCTGATGTGCTTTGCAGTCTTCTTCCGCCACATTCGGGCCATCTCCCGGACGGACAGGATGGAGGTCGGCACAATGCTCTTTCTCTCGGTCCTGGGGGTCCTGTTGCAGGCGTTCTTTCCACAGATGAAGGTGGAGCTCTTTGCCGAGGCGTTGACCATCCTGGGGATCATGGTGATGCTGGAGGAGCGGAGCGGACATGTGGACGCGTTGACCGGCGTGCTGAACCGGCTTGCGCTGGTGGAATTCAGCCGACGGGTGATCGAGTCCGGAAAGCAAAGCCGCTTGCTTCTGGTCAAATTGATCAATCTGGATCAGTTTGCCAAGCTCTTTGCCGGTCGGGAGATCGATAACCTGATCTTGCTGGTTTCCGAATGGCTGTCAACGGTGGCGGATGGTTATGATCTGTTCCACTACCGGGATCGGGACTTTGCGATCCTTTTGCCCAACGACCGGGGGGAAGCGGCGGAGACGCTGGCTAATGCCATTCTGCAGCGCTTCGGGGAGGATTGGAAGACCGGCCCGGTGAACTTCCGGCTCGAAGCGGAGATCTGGGTGGCCAGAATTCCAGAGGATGTGGCCACGCTGAATGACCTGGATGAACTGCTGGCCGTCCGCTTCCGGGATCTGAATCGGGGAACGCGCCGGGTCGAATTCCACGAGGTTTCGGCCTTTCAGCGCAACCGGCACATGGCCCAGGCCCTACGGGACGCGGTGGCGCATCACAAGCTGCAGGTCTGGTATCAGCCCATCTGGTCTGTGGAAGAAAACCGCACCATTGCGGCGGAGGCTCTCTTGCGGATCGACGACGAGGAATTTCGCGGCATTTCCCCGGAGGTCTACATTCCCGTCGCTGAGCAGAGCGGCGTGATTCGGGAGATCGGCCTCTTTGTCTTCGAGGCGGTCTGCCGCTTCGTCCGGGACAGCGGCGTCCGAAAGATGGGCCTGTGCTATATCAATGTGAACCTCTCCGTCTATCAGTTCCTGCACGACGATTTGACGGAGCGCTTTGAAAGCATCCGGACCCAATACGGGATCCCGCGGGAGACGATCAATCTGGAGATCACCGAGTCGGCTTCCTCCCAGACGCCCGTTGTGAAGACGGGCTTGGATACCTTGCGCATCACCGGCTATCACTTTTCCCTGGACGACTTTGGCACCGGCTATTCAAACTTTGCACAGTTGCTCCGTACAGAATACAAAAATGTCAAGATCGACAAGTCCCTGCTCTGGGATGCAGACAACAATGAACATACTGCCCGCATGCTGGACAACATGATCCGTGTGATCCGAAGCCTTGGCTGCAATGTGGTCCAGGAGGGCGTGGAAACCCCGGCCCAGTTGGAGCGAAGCGTGAACTCCGGCGCCAATCTGATCCAGGGTTACTACTTCAGCCGTCCGCTTCCGGAAAAGGATTTTCTGGATTATCTGTTGCGGGCGGACAAAGAATCCTCCGATTGAAAGGAAACATCATGGCAAAGCGCATACTACGATATTTGAAAAAAGAACTCATGCTTACCCTGTCGCTTCTTGCGGCAGGGATCGCTTTGATCATCACCCCGCCCACCAAGGCGCTGCTCACGCAGATCGACTGGCACACCCTGGGGACCCTGCTGATGATGCTCTGTGTGCTGGAGGGCTTCAAGCAGGAGAATGTCTTGCGGCCCGTGGTCCGGCTGGCCGGCGGGCTCCGGCACATGACGACGCTGTCTCTGTTTCTGGTTTTCGGCGTTTTTTTCACCTCCATGTTCGTGACCAACGATGTCTCGCTGATCATCTTCGTGCCGCTCACCATCCTGCTCTTCCGGAGCGGCGGCAAGGAAAAGTATATCCTGCCCGTGATCTCGATGGAGAACATCGCGGCCATCCGGGGCAGCCTGCTGATGCCCTTTGGCAGCCCCCAGAACCTCTTTCTTTACGGCAAGTCCGGCGTGAGCGCCGGGCACTTTATGCTCCACATGCTGCCGCTGTGCGCCATGTCGGCGGTGCTTCTGGTGGGGTTTGTGTTCTTCCTCTACCGGAAGGACCTCTGGGAGGGAATCACAGCCGCCGGGGCTGAAACGCCCTGGGACCCGGCCCGCAAGAAGCAGCGCATCACCTATGCCCTGCTTTTTTTGCTGATTTTGACCGTCATCGTCACCCGGACGGAATACTGGTATGTGGCGGTGGGCGTGGTACTTGCCGCGATCCTGATCGTGGATCGGAAGCTCTTGACCAAGGTCGACTATGTTCTGCTGGTGACCTTCCTCTGCTTCTTCGTCTTCTCTTCTTCCATCGCGGCCAACGAAACGATTTCGGATGTGCTGAAAAAGGCCGTGGCGGGCCATGAATACTGGTGGGCCATCGGCTTGAGCCAGATCATCTCCAATGTCCCCGCCTCCATCGTGCTCTATCCCTTTACGGAGAATTTTGCGGGTCTGATCTACGGGGCCGACACGGCCGGTCTCTGCTCTCTGATCGGTTCTCTGGCCTCGGTGATCAATTACCGCATCTATGTCCGGGAATACCCCGGCCAGGGCGGCAAATTCATCAAGACCTTTACCCTCGTGAGCTGGGCCTTTTTCGTCATTGTAGTACTCCCGGGCCTGCTGCTGTCGAAGTGGCGCTTCTTTTAAAGTGAAAGGCAAGGCCTCCGGCGTCGACGCCGGAGGCCTTGCTTGATAGCTTACTGCTGGCTCTCGATATAGCCCACGATGTCACCCACGGTTTTGAGGGTGGGCAGGACTTCGTCGGGGATGGTGATGCCCTTTTCTTCTTCCAGGGTCATGAGGAGCTGGAGCACATCCAAGGAGTCGGCGCCCAGATCGTCTTTGATCCGGGATTCCATCGTGATGTCGGCAGCGTTCAGCGGCAGCTGCTCGCAAAGGATAGCGACAAGTTCTTCAAACATGGGTGATACCTCTCTTTATGATTCGATTTTCTTAACATAGGAGCGGCGCTTCTTGTGTTGGACAGCCTTGAAGCGCTTCCATTGGTTGATGATGGCGCGGTTGTCTTCCAGGTTCAGGTTGGTCTCAGCGTACTCCACGCCATCCTCCCGCAACAGTTTCAGAATGTGAGCGGAAACGACGGTTGCTACGCCGCGGTTGGCCCATTCGGGGTCTACGGCGACCAGGCCGAGATCCAGAATGCGGGGGTGCTTGATGTCGTGCAGGATCCGCAACAGGGCGGCAGGCGTTAACTTGCCCTGAGATTTTTGCAGGGCTCGGGACAGGGACGGGAAGCACAGTCCCAGACAGACCAGCTTGCCGTTTTCATCCAAAATCACGCCGATGTATTTCAGCTCTATGATCAGCATGAAATTGTCGATGATCATTTTCTTCATGCCATCGGTGAAGGGAACAGTGCCGTAGATGTCCTTGTAGCCCTCATCCAGCAGGGCAAAGAACTCGTCCGCGTAGCGGCGGATGAAATCCCGCTTGTTCCTGGCCGGGCCAAAGTGGAGCTTGTAGCGCTCCATGACATACTTGGCCATCTTTTCCAGGGTCCCGTCGTCCTTTTCGGGCAGATAGATCTTCCGTTCCTCCCAGTCCACTTCTTTTTGGTAGCCAAGGTTCTCGATCAGACGCTGATAGTAGGCGGCGTTGTACTGCTCTTCAAAGGTAGCCAGCTCGTCAAAGCCCTCGATCAGCAGGCCCTCCCGCTCCAGGTCGGAGAAGCCGAGGGGGCCGCAAACTGTGTCCATGCCCTTCTTGCGGCCCCAGTCCTCCAGCGCGGCAAAGAGGGCGTTGGCAACCTCCTGGTCGTCGATCGCGTCGAAGCGGGTGAAACGGATGCGCTTTTCCTCGGTTTTCTGGTTGTGGGCTTTCTGCAGGATGCCCTGGATGCGGCCCACCATCTTCCCGTCCCGGTAGGCGTTCCAGCAAGCGGCCTCACAGGTATCGTAGTAGACATAGTCCGGGCGGAACATCTTCTTCTCGTCCCCGTAGAGCGGCGGAACAAAGCAGGGATTGCCCCGGTAGAGCTTCAGCGGGAAGTCCAGAAATTCCTTTTGCTGCTTTTTGGTCTTTACTTCGAGGACTTGGATCATGTGTCGGCCTTCTTTCTCTTTTTTTGGGCGGGCAGATTGCCCGCGCTACACGCGGCGGGGATGGCAGGCAGGGTGCCGCCCCTACAGACCGTAGGGGGCGGGTTTCCTGCCCCGAAACCTGCGGGAGGCAAAACGCCTCCCCTGCGGGCGGGCACGAGGGGGCAGAGACCCTAAAAATCGGTAGTGCCGATTATCAATCGGCCAAGGCCGACAGCGACGCGAAGGCAGCGCCCGCGTTCCTCTTTTCTCAGTGATTGGAAGCGTGGCGTCGAGGCACCGCTTTCGGGGATTTTTCGTTCATCAGATTCCAGAAATCAGCCTCGCAGCCGTTTTCAAAGCGGCTGCTGTCCAGTATGAGGAGCTGCTTGGCCTGTGTGTAGACCAATATCAGGTTCTGATATGGCACCAGGCGCTTGACGGAGCTGTAGAGGATATGTTGCGTGTCAGAGTCAAGGCTGACAGTGATCAGCATTTCGTTGTCGAGAAAGTGGATCGTCTGCTCGAATGAACTGACATGTTTGGTCTCCTCCAAACGCTGAATCGTGCGCTTGACATGTCTGTTTCTGGCAGACACTGTCTGCCAGAAGAAGAAAACGACAATTCCATACGTACAGAGGTTCAAAAGCAGCAGCATAGTGTTGTGGGAACCCTGAGCCCAATTGTTCCGCAACTTGAGCGATGTGGTCAAAGGAATGCAAAGGCAGATCAAGCATTCGATATAGCGAAACAGACGCCAGTTTCTGAAGTTGTGGCGATACGCAACCCGAAGATTGTCCGCGCTGAAGGTAAAATGGTTTACAAGCTTAGATTCCATGCGGGAAATCTCCGTTTGCCACGACGCGGGCGCAGCGGGGGCAGAGGCCCTCAGCGTTGGCCTTTGTGGAGTGCATCCAGCAGCGCGGGCACTTCTCGCCCTCGGCCTCGGAGACGGTGACCGTCAGGCCGGGGTAGTTACTGCCCTGCGCGGTGATGCCGTCGTCGGACGCCGCCGGGGAAACGGCGGAGACGATGAACAGCTCCGCGAGATCCAGCCCGGAGACGAGCGCCAGGGCTTTTTCAGCGGCGGCGTCGGTCGCTTTCAAGGAAACCTGAGCTTCCAGAGCCTTGCCGATGCGTTTCTCCCCTCTCGCCTGCTCCAGCACGCCGTTCACATCCTCACGAACCCGGATCAGCGTGTCCCACTTGGCCATCTTCTCCGCGTCCAGGGCGTAGGCGGTGAAGGGCTGGTTCATGTCGTTGAAGAGGATGTTGCGGGTGTCGTCGCCCTTGCGGTGCGGCATGGACTGCCAGATCTCGTCACAGGTGAAGGCCAGGATGGGGGCGAAGAGCTTCGCCATGCTGTCCAAAATCAGGTAGATGGCAGTCTGGGCGGAGCGGCGGCGCAAACCGTCGCGCTCGTCACAGTAGAGGCGATCTTTGAGAATGTCCAGGTAGAACTGGCTCAGCTCCACCACACAGAAGTCATTGATGGCGTGGGTCAATACATGGAATTCGTAGTTGTCGTAAGCCTTGAAGCCGGTCTCGATCAGCTTGTTCAGCCGGGTGATGGCCCAGCGATCCAGCTCCAGCATTTCCTCGGGCTTAACCAGATCGTCCGCGTTGAAGCCGTCCAGATTGCCCAGGCAGTAGCGGGCGGTGTTGCGGAACTTCAGATAGTTCTGGCTCAGCTGCTTGAAGATCTCCTTGGAGCAGCGCATGTCCGCGTGGTAGTCCGCGGAGGCGGCCCAGAGCCGAAGCAGGTCCGCGCCGAAGTCCTTCACGATGTCGGCGGGGTCCACGCCGTTGCCCAGGCTCTTGTGCATGGCACGGCCCTCGCCGTCCACCGTCCAGCCGTGGGTGATGCAGGTCTTGAAGGGAGAGCCCTTCCCCGTCGCGCCCACGGAGATCAGCAGGCTGGACTGGAACCAGCCGCGATACTGGTCGGCGCCTTCGATATAGACATTGGCGGGCCAGTGCTCGGCGTTGTCCCGTTTCAGGAAGGAGATGTGCGTGGAGCCGGAGTCGAACCAGCCGTCCAGGGTGTCGGATTCCTTGTCGAAGGTCTTGCCGCCGCAATGGGGGCAGGTGAAGTTTGCGGGAATCAGCTCCATGGCCTCCTTCTCGAACCAGATATTGGAGCCGTGGGCACCAAAGAGCTCGGAGATGTGGGCGATGGTTTCCGGCGTGCAGACGGGTTTGCCGCAGTCCTTGCAGTAGAAAACCGGGATGGGCAGACCCCAGCGGCGCTGGCGGGAGATGCACCAGTCGTTGCGCTCGCGGATCATGGAGACCATGCGGTCCTTGCCCCAGGCGGGAAGCCAGCGGACTTCCTCACAGGCAGCCACGGCCTCGTCCTTGAAGGCGTCCACAGAGCAAAACCACTGGGGGGTAGCCCGGAAGATGATGGGGCTCTTGCAGCGCCAGCAATGGGGGTAGGAGTGAACAACATCCTCAGAGGCGAAGAGCATGCCGCTCTCCTTCATGTCCGCCAGGATGACGGGGTTGGATTCGTCGGTCTTCATGCCGGCGTACTTGCCGGCATAGTCGGTGTGGCGGCCCAGGTCGTCCACGGGGACGATGAGCTCCAGACCGTAGCGCATGCCAGTCTGATAGTCCTCCGCGCCGAAGCCGGGGGCGGTGTGGACACAGCCCGTGCCGGAGTCCATGGTGACATAGTCGGCGTTGACCAGCAAAGAGGTCTTGGGCAGGAAGGGATGCTGGGCCAGCATGTGCTCAAAGAAGGAGCCGGGGTGCGTCTCGACGATCTCCCAGGAATCGAAGCCGCCGATCTTCATGACCTTCTCGGTCAAAGCCTCGGCCATGACATACATTTCGCCGTTGGGAGCCTTGACGATGACATAGTTCTCGCGGGGATGCAGGGCGATGCCCATGTTGCCGGGCAGGGTCCAGATGGTGGTGGTCCAGATCACGAAGTAGAGCTTGCTTTGATCCAGATGACCCAGCTTGCCCTGGTCGTCCCGCATCGGGAACTTGACATAGACCGTGGTACAGGGGTCGTCCTGGTACTCGATCTCGGCTTCCGCCAGGGCGGTCTCGTCCTTGGGGCACCAGTTGACGGGCTTGAGGCCCTTGTAGATATAGCCCTTGCGGAACATCTCGCCAAAGACCTTGACCTCCTCGGCCTCGAAGGCCTTGTCCATGGTCAGATAGGGATGCTCCCAATCCGCCACGATGCCCAGGCGCTGGAAGCCCTTGCGCTGCCGGTCCACGAAATCGAGGGCAAAGGCCTCGCAGGCGGAGCGGAAGTCGGGCACGGACATGGCCTTGCGGTTGAGCTTGTTCTTCTTGATGATGGCGGACTCAATGGGCATGCCGTGATTGTCCCAGCCGGGGACATAGGGCGTGTCGAAGCCACGCATGGCCCAGGAACGGATGATGAAGTCCTTAAGGGTCTTGTTCAAGGCGTGGCCCATGTGGATGTCTCCGTTGGAGAACGGAGGGCCGTCGTGCAGAATGAACTTGGGCTTGCCGGCGTTCTTCTTGCGCAACTCGGCGTAGATGTCGATCTTGTTCCAGCCCTCGAGCATGCCAGGCTCCCGCTGGGGCAGCCCGCCGCGCATGGGAAAGTCGGTCTGCGGGGTGATGATGGTGTTCTTGTAATCCATGGTTGTACTCCTTTGGATAGATTATTGAATTGAATTGACAGATGACAAGTGACAATTTTCTCCTGCTGCAAAAAACGACACAGCTTGACGATTCGAACAGCAAATTGAAAGGATTTTTCCCTAATCATCCGCACATGCCTCCCAATCGGAATACTTGTCAACTGTCACCTGTCAATTGAGGAGGAACGCCTTTGTCTCTGTAAGAGACAAAGGCGTTCCTCCTCTGCGGTACCACTCTTATTGCCGCGCAAAATACGCGGCCACTCGAACATGGTGTAACGCCCATGAAACGCCCTGATCTACTGGGGAAAGCCGTTCGGCAGGGTGCTCGGGGAGGATCCGCAAAGCGCCTTCACGCCGCCTTACACCAACCGGCGGCTCTCTGTGCATCGGTGCACATTGCACATTCCCTTCAACGCGATCATATGGAATTGTAAGCTGCTGCGCGTCACGGGCGGCCGATGACCGCCCCCTACAGGCGCGTCCCTCGTCCCCAATCGCATGTTTACTGTGGATAATTCTTCCCAAATTTCAGGTTGGAATACTTCTCGGCGGCGCGTTCGTCCAGGGCGGGCATGACTTTGGTAGCCGCCTTGGGATCGGGCTTCGGCTCAGACTTGGAGGCCTCGCCGGTGATGCTGGCGACGCTCTGCTTGATCCGGGCAGCGATGTCCTCTGGTTTTTCAGCCTGGGTGTGCGGCATGTCCTTTTCGGCCTCATAGTCGTAAGCCTTGCGGACGGGCTTCGCCTTGTCCATGGGCAGATCCAGCTTCTTCAGCTCGTCCAGTGCCTTCTGCTGAATGGCGATCTGCTCTTCTACAGCCGCCACAAATTCTGCAGTGGCTTCCCTGGCCAGGCGCAAACGGTCGGATTCGGCGTTTACAGTGGCGTCGACGTCTCGGCTGGCAGACCGGGCTTCTTGCCTGGCCTTCGCCACGATCTCCTCGCTCTTGCGCTGAGCCTCGGCCACCATGGCGTCACAGTCCTCCTTGACTTTCTCTGCAGAGGCCTTGACAGTGGCCTCATTGGCGCGGTAGCTTTCCAGCCGCTCCACCAGCAGACGCATTTTGCTTTTCAGCACGGCGTTTTCTTTGTAGAGGGTGACATAATCGTCCATCAGCGGTTCCAGGAATTCGTCCACAGACTGCATCACATAACCGCCGATTTTTGCCTTTTCAAAAGAGACTTCCTGTAAATCTTGGGGTGTTAGCATTGTTTGACCCTTCCTTTCTGTATCTGGTCAATCCCATGGAGAGGGGCGGCGTCCCGGACGACAGCGCTTCCTGTTTTCAATGGCGCGGGCTGCCAAGTCCGCCAGCTCTTTGGCGGGATGCTTAGAAGTAAACGCCGCTGTTTTCCAGCTCTTCCACCAGGTCTCCGACAATCTCCACATTGAGGGGCGTGAGAATGTAGGTGGAGATTGCGACCTTTTTGATCTTTCCGTCCAGGGCGTAGGCGACGCCGGAGAGGAAGTCCACCAGGCGACGGGCAACATCCTTGTTGGTGGATTCAAGATTCAGCACGATCGCCTTCTTATCGCGAAGATGGTCGGCAATTTCCGAAACCGTATCAAAACGGTCGGGCTTGACCAAGATCACCTGCATCGAAGTGCTGCTGTTCAGATTGACAACTTTGGCCGGGCCAGTGCGGCGCGTGTTGTTGGCGTTGTTTGCCTGGGACTCCGGCGCGGCGAAGGCAGAACGGCGGGAGGTCGAAACGGGCTCGGGTTCGGGCTCCAGCTCGTCCTCTTCTTCCTCGTCGTAATCGTACTCATCCATGTCGTCTTCATTATAGGGGCGGGTCAGTTTTTTGAGTTCGTCCACAAATCCCATGGTGCGGTGTTCCTCCTGTATATGTTTTTGTCTTTTATCAATGTATTCAGGGACGGGACATGCCCGCCCGTGGACAGATGCGATCTGCCACTAAACGGAATACTGCCGGGCGCCGAAAATCGCGGTGCCAATGCGGATCATGGTGCTGCCCTCGGCAATGGCGTCTTCAAAGTCGCCGCTCATGCCCATAGACAGACACACCATAGATACATTATCGTATTTTTTCCTGGCAATGTCAATATAAAGATTTCTCATTTTTGCAAAATAATGACAATTATCGCCTTTTTTTTCGGAAATCGGCGGGATCGCCATCAATCCACGGAGAAATACGCCGGGGTAGGCCCCCATATTTGCTGCCAGCTCCAGGGTTTCTGCCGGGGTGAAGCCGCCTTTTTGGGGTTCTTCGCCGATGTTGACCTCCAAAAGGATCTCCTGCCGGATTCCCAGCCGCAAGGCGGTTTTGTTGATGGCCTCCAGCAGCTCCAGCCGGTCCACGGACTGGATCAGATCCACCTGGCCCACCACCTTGTTGACCTTATTGGTCTGCAGATGGCCGATGAAGTGGACGGGCTTTCCCTCGTATGCGCCAAGGGGCTTCTTTTGCACCAGTTCCTGCACCCGGTTTTCGCCACAGCAGTCCACGCCGGCGGCCACGGCTTGCTTGACCCGTTCGGCGTCGTTCATTTTGGTAGCGGCGCAAAGCTGGATCTCTGCCGGGTCCCGTCCGGCGGCTCGGGCGGCCGCTTCCATTTTTTCCCGAAGGCAGGCAATGTTTTCCGCGATACTCATTTTATCATGACCTTTCCGTCAAATATTTCTTCGGTCGTGAGGATGATCTCGTCCTCGGGCCAGAGGTTTTCTGTGCTGGACTTATCCTGTGCCACGATGAAGCTGTCTCCGTCGTCGTAGAGGATCGTGATGGCTTTCCACCGGGCCTCCGCGCCTTCCAGCACATAGACGCCGCTCTGATTTTCTTCATTTGCGTAAATGGCCGTTTTTGGCACGCGAAGGCCGGAGAGGTCCGAAAAGACCAAATCGGCGGTTTCCGTGCGGGAGGAGACCGCGTCTTGAATAAAGGATTCCGAGGAGAGCACCAGAATGCATTCGTTCCCCTCCGAGGGAGAGATCCGCTCCACCTTCATGCGCACAGTCTCATAGAAGTCATAGGCAAAGTTGACATCGATTCGATCTCCCAGCTCCAGCTCGGATACATTTTGACAGGGCACGATCGCGGCATAATACCATTTTTGAGAGGTGACCAGCTTGCCAATGACGCCGAGCTCCTGGTGCGGGATGCCGTCAATTTTTTTCAGCGAAGAGACGGTGGCCGTCTCCAAAAAAGTGGGAGTCAACACATTCTCATAGCCGTCGGCCACGCTGGAGAAGTATCCGGAGACCGGCGCGTTGACGACGCCCGATTCAGATCCAGCCTGGGCACGAAGCCCATTCAGCTGGGCCTCGGCCTCGGTGATCCGAGACCAGATGGCGTCGGCGCCCGTGCTGTTGATGTAGCGCCGGAGCAGGTAGGGCTTCATCGTCTCGGCGGCGGTTTCAGCGGCGTTGTATTCGTGCCGGGCGGCGGAAACCGTCACCTGGTTCATGAGGTACAAAATATCGGAATCCAGCGTGGCGGAGTCTGTGCCTGTGCCAGAGAAGGAGTAGGCGTAGCGCATCTGGGCGATCTCCTGCTCCAGTACATCGATCTGGTTCTGAAGTTGTCTTGCGGCTTCATTGCGGTAGGCAACGGCCACAGGCTGTCCCTTTCCCACCTTTTCTCCCTCCACGCGGGCGGGCACGATCAGATCTCCTGCCCCGGCTTTGAGGACCTGCTCGGAGCGCACCAAGAAGCCGGAGGTGGTGATCCCATCGCCGACTTCATAGCGCACAGCCTTATAAGTTGTATAACCCTCCCCCGAGAAGCGCGTTACGGAGAAGATCAGATAGCTGGCTACCACGCAAGCGAGCGTGATCAGCACAGCTCTCATGTATTTGTCCCCTCGCATGGGTGAAAAGGACCTCCTTTGCACGCGCCGCGAGGATCCCAAATCGCCCGATTAAGGCGCTAATTTGACCGGGCGGGCCGGTACCACCGTGGAGATCGCGTGCTTATAAATCATTTGCTGGCGGCCCTCTGTGACCAGGCAGACCACGAAGCTGTCAAAGCCTGTGATCACACCCTTCATTTGAAAGCCGTTCATGAGAAAGACCGTGACAAGTTGGTGTTCCTTGCGCACATCATTGAGAAAGAGATCTTGAAGATTGTCGATTGCAGCCATGGGAATTACCTCGTTTCTATGTAAAATGGATAATCCTATGGTAGCAAGTTTGCGTGGTCGAATGCAGTTGAAAGTGGGAGGAGGAGGCTTCAATTTTCCTTTACAAGGATCCGCATTGCCGCCGCGAGCAGGTCCTTCTCCTCGTCCACATACAGCCAGTGGATGGCCTCGTTCCGACGGAACCAGGTGAGCTGCCGCTTGGCGTAATTGCGGGAGGCCTGCTGGATCTGAGCAAGCGCCTGTGCCGTGTCGCATTCGCCCCGGAGGGCGGCGGCCAGTTCCTTGTAGCCGATGGCCTGCATGGCGGTGGAGGCGGGGTCGATCCCCTGCTCCAGCAGCGCCCGCACTTCGGCCTCCAGGCCGCTTGCCATCATCAGCTCCACCCGCTTGTTCACCCGGGCGTAGAGCTTGGTCCGATCCCGGAAGTTCAGCCCGAGCCAGAGCGGTTCGTACTTGGGAGGCCTCAGCTTGGACTGAGCGTTGTGATAGGAAAGGGGCATGCCCGTGATCAGAAAGACTTCCATGGCGCGGACGATGCGTTTGCGGTCCGAGACATGGAGCTTTTCCGCAGTCTCGGGATCCGCGTCCTTGAGCATATCGTAGAGGAACTGCAAGCCCTTTTCTTCGGCAATGTGCTCCACATATTCCCGTTGAGCGGGCTGGGACGGAGCGGCAAAGGTCTCGCCCTTGACAAGATTGTCCATATACAGGCCGGTGCCGCCGCAAACGATGGCAGTTTTGCCTCGGCTGTGGATGTCGGCAATGGCCTCGTCGGCCAGCTTCACATAGCGCCCCACGGAGAAGTCCTCTCCCGGGTCGGCCACATCCAGCAGCCAATGCCACACGCCGTCCATTTCTGCCGCGTCGGGCTTGGCAGTGCCGATATTCATGCCGCGGTAGATTTGCATGGAATCGCAGGACACCACCTCGGCGTCCAGTTTTTTTGCCAGCGCCACGGCCAGTCCGGTTTTCCCGGAAGCAGTGGGACCGCAAATACAAATCAGGTTGTTCATTCTCGTACTCCTATTGTCTGGCGCCTATTGCCTAAGTGATCCTCTTAAATTGCTTCTCCATCTGCTTGCGTGTAATGGCTGTGCAGATGGGTCTGCCGTGGGGACAGTATTTTAAATCGTCTCTGGATAAAACCTGCTCGGCCAGTTTTTGCAGTTCACAGGGGTCGGTGATGTAACCGGCTTTGATGGCTGCCTTGCAGGCGATGCTGTGCAGGGCCTCGTCGCGTAGGCGCTGAGGGCTGTCCAGCCTGCCGTTTTGCAGGTGCTCAGCGATTTCGGAGAGGGTGGCCGCCGCATCGGATTCTCGGATATCGGAGGGGATCTGCCGTAGCAGCAGGTCCCCCTGCCCCAGGTCGTCCAGGTCGAAGCCCAGGCTCAGCAGCAGCTCGCGCTGGCCCAGCAGAATGGCGGCCTCCTCCGGATCGAAGGGGGCACTCAGGGGCTGCAGGAGGGTTTGCCCAAGGATCTGGGTCCCCTGGGCCAGGAGGCGCTCAAAGTTGATCCGCTCATGGGCGGCGTGCTTGTCGATCAGGATCAGTTCTTCTCCCTGCTCCACCAGAATATAGGTGCGGAAAACCTCGCCGATGAAGCGGAAGGACGGCGCCTTTTCCACAGCTGCCAGCGGCAGTGTGGCGTCGTGTTCCGGCTGCTGCAGTGCGGCAGCGGCACTGCTGTGGGGAATGTCGGGCTTGTGCTCTGCAGCAGCATCGTTCTGTGCCGCCTCATTTTGCATTTTGCATTCCGCGTTCTCAATTTCCTCCCCCGGTAGCTCGACGGGGCTGTGCAGGGGAGCGGGGCGAACCGCATCGAGCAGGGATGTGCTTGCGGGCGGAACTGGGTTCTTTTGCAGAGTTTTGGTCATCTGCTCGTATTCCCAGCGTGTGAGGGTGTGCACCTGGGGCTTGGCGGTCTTGCGGTATTCCTCGGCCGACATGGCCTGGAAGAAGCGATCGCGACTGCCGGAGGTCGGCGCGGCTTGCGGACGGTCAATGACCGCCCCTACGGGCTCGGAACCCTGAACCTTGAACTCTGAACCCCCGTCCCATAGCGGCGCATCGGTGTGCGCCGCTATGGGAGCCTGTGCGTCTTGCGGGCGCACAGTGTGCGCCCCTACGGCCGTTTCCTCGCGTCCCCTATTGCCTATTGCCTGATGCCCATTGCCTGAGCCCTCTGCATTCTGCATTTGGAACGCCACCTGTCCCGGCGTGCGGTTCAGCGCGCCAAGGACGCCGTAGTGGACACAGTCAAAGATCTCTCTTTCATTGAGAAATTTGACCTCGGTTTTTGCCGGATGGACATTGACATCCACGGCGGTCAAGGGCATGGAAATATTCAGCACACAGGAGGGAAAGCGCCCGGTCATGAGCTGGTTGCGGTAGGCTTCCTCCAGAGCGGCGGTGATGATCTTGGAGCGGATATAGCGGTGATTGACGAAAAAGATCTGGTTGGCCCGGGTGCCCCGGGTGGCGGTGGGCCTGGAGACATAGCCGGAAACCCCCAGCTTTTCCCACTTGCTGTCCACCGGGACCATCTCCCCGGCGGCTTGTCGGCCCAGCACCGCGTAGATGGCGGCCAGCAGATCCCCGTCGCCGGGGCTCTGCAGCTGTTGCTGTCCGTCCTTGATCAGCCGGAAGGAGATCTCCGGATGGGCCAGGGCCTGCTTCTGCACAACGCCCGCGGCGGCGGAGCCCTCCACCGTGTCGCGCTTCATGAACTTCATCCGGGCCGGGGTGTTGAAGAACAGATCCCGGATCACGATGGTGGTGCCGACCGGGCAGCCCGCCGACTCACAGGACAGCAGCTTCCCCGCTTCGAGCGTTAAATGGCTGCCCTCGATGTCCTCGGCGGTGCGTGTGAGCAGATCCACCCGGCTCACGGCGGCAGTGGCGGCCAGAGCCTCCCCCCGGAAGCCAAGGGTGCCGATGGCTTCTAAATCCTCCTTGCTGTGCAGCTTGGAGGTGGCGTGCCGGAGGAAGGCCGTCCTGGCATCTTCCCGGTTCATGCCGCAGCCGTCGTCCGTGACCCGCAATAGGGTCATGCCGCCGTTTTGGAGCTCTACGATTATGGTTTTGGCTCCGGCGTCGATGGCGTTCTCCACCAGCTCCTTCACCACGGAGGCGGGGCGCTCTACCACCTCGCCGGCGGCGATCAGATTCGCAAGATGGGGGTCAAGCTGGATGATTTTGGGCATGGGAACGCCTCCTTGATTCATCTGTGCAGGGACGGCAAATTGCCGTCTGTGTCGCGGCACGGTTTTGCGGACGGCTGAGAGCCGTTCTTACAAAAGCTGTTTCAGTTCGTACAGCAGGGTAAACGCCTCGTAGGGGGTCATGGCCTCTAAAGTGATGGCCTCAATGCGCTTTTTCAGCTCTTCGGCGGTGGGGTCGCCCAGGGCGGTCTGGGCCAGGGGCAGCTCCACGCCTGGCGGGGCCTGCACCGGGACGATGATCCGGCTGGGGCCTTTTTCCTCCAGCTCTGCCAGAATGTCTCTGGCCCGTTTGACCACCTTGGCCGGCATGCCGGCCAGCTTGGCGACTTCCACGCCGTAGCTGCCGTCGGCTACGCCGGGGAGGATCTTGCGCAGGAAGACGATGTCGTCCTTACGGCGCTTGACGCAAATATTGTAGTTGCGGATCTCCGGGTGGGTCTCGGCCAGACTGGTGAGTTCATGGTAGTGGGTGGCGAAGAGGGTCTTGCAGCCCAGGCGCAAGGGGTCGCTTACATGCTCCAGCACCGCCTGGGCGATGGCTATGCCGTCATAAGTGGCGGTGCCCCGGCCGATCTCGTCCAGGATCAGCAGGCTACGCGGCGTGGCATTTTTCAGAATGTCCGCCATTTCGGACATCTCCACCAGAAAAGTGGACTGCCCGGCGGCCAGATCGTCCGAAGCGCCGATGCGGGTGAAGATCTTGTCCACCACGCCGATCCGGGCCGCAGAGGCCGGAACAAAGCTGCCCATCTGGGCCATGAGAACGATCAGCGCCACCTGTCGCATATAGGTAGATTTACCGGCCATATTGGGGCCGGTGATGACAGCTGCCCGCTCCCGTTTGCCGTCCATGACGGTGTCGTTGGGGACAAAAAGCGCATCGCGGAGCGTCTTTTCCACCACAGGATGCCGCCCCGCCGTGATCTCGATGGAGGCGGAGAGGTCCACCTCCGGCATACAGTAGTTGTTTTGCACCGCCAGCTCGGCCAGGCAGGCCAGCACATCGGCGGCGGCGATGGCCCGGGAGCTTTGCTGAATGCGGGCGGCGTTGGCCGCAAGCTGCTCCCGAAGCTTGGTGAAGATATCGTATTCCAGGGCGTTGACCCGGTCCTTGGCGCCCAGGATCGTGTTTTCCAGTTCTTTCAATTCCTGGGTGATGTAGCGTTCCCCATTGGCCAGCGTCTGTTTGCGGATATAGTGGTCGGGCACCAGATCCACCTGGCCCTTGGCGACCTCGATGTAGTAGCCAAAGACCCGGTTGTAGCCCACGCGCAAATTCTTGATGCCCGTTTTTTCCTTTTCCTCGGCCTCGATCCGGGCGAGGGTCCCCTTGCCGCCGGACATGATGTCCCGCAGGCGGTCTACTTCTTCGTTACAGCCCGGACGGATCAGCCCGCCATCGCGCAGGGAGAAGGGAGGCTCGTCGGCAATGGTGCTGTCGATGGCCTGGCGCAAATCGGCCAGGTCGTCCAGTGTCTCGGTGACGACGGCCAGCATGGAGCTGTGGAAGCCCGCAAGCTGGGCCTTCAACGCGGGCAGGCTTGCGCTGCCCTGGCTGAGCTGGACCAGATCCCGGGCGTTGGCCGCGCCGGTGACGATCCGGGCCGTGACCCGTTCGAGGTCGGTGACAGATTTCAGAGCCAGCAGCAGCTCCTGCCGGGGCAGGGTGCTGTCCTTGAGCTCCTTGACCGCGTCCAGACGCTGGCGGATCTCGTTGGGGTTCCGTAAGGGCTTTTCCATCCAGGCACGGAGCATCCGGGAACCCATGGCGGTCTTGGTCTTATCCATGACCCAAAGCAGGCTTCCCTTTTTGTCCTTGCCGCGAAGCGTCTGGGTCAATTCCAGATTCCGGCGGGCGGCAAGGTCCAGCTCCAGATAGCGGCCGGAAAGATAGTATTCTATATGGTTGACATGGCTGATGTCACTCTTTTGCAACTCCCGTAGGGTGCATATCAGGGCCCCCAGGGCAAGCCGGGTGGGCAGGGGCAGCGCGGAGAGCTCCTGCCCGGGGAATTGTGCCGTTAGGATCTCAGATACCGCCTCGTCCTCGTAGAGCCCCCGCTTGCCCACATTCACCGGGCAGTGCAGACGGAGCTGTACATCCAAGGCGAAGCGCTGGCTCTGGGCCAGGTCCTCATCCACGATCAGCTCCTTGGGCTCAAAGCGGCCCAGCTCATTCAAGGCTTTGTCACGGGCATCGTCCCCGTCGGCCAGGGTGGCGCAGGCCTCGCCGGTGGAAATATCGATCAAGGCGATGCCGATGCCCTCGGCGGCCTGGCAGAGAGAGGCGTAGTAGTTGTTGTTGCCCTCGTCGAGCATGGAACTCTCCACTACGGTGGCGGGGGTGATGATGCGGATGATGTCCCGATCCACCAGCCCCTTGGCCATGGCCGGGTCTTCCATCTGCTCACAGATGGCCACCTTGTAGCCCTTGCCGACCAGCCGGGCGATGTAGCTCTCGGCGGCGTGGAAGGGCACGCCGCACATGGGCGTCCGCTCTTCCTCGGCCTTGCCCCGGTCCCGGGTGGTCAAGGTGAGATCCAGTTCCTTGGCCGCCACGCGGGCGTCCTCGTCGAACATCTCATAGAAGTCCCCCAGCCGGAAGAACAGCAGACAGTCCGGATGCCGGGCATGGAGCTCCTTGTATTGTTTCATCATCGGGGTGAGTTCAGCCATGGTATTACCTCCGAAATCGGATGTAGGGACAAGCACCTGTGCCCTTCATGGGTATTGCTTGTCCGCGAGGAATGCTTAATCTTTTTCGTAAAAAACGATGTCCATTCGAGCGTTGATCTTTTCAATCTGTCCGGTTTGATGGTATCCCATTTTTTCGTACAAATGAAGATTTCCTGCTTCCTGGGCGATAGTATCCAAGCACCAATGCACAGAGCCATGGATTTGTTCGGCAGCTCGGATTGCGGCCTGTGCAAATCCTTTGTCTCTGTGCTCCGGCATGATAAAGATGGGAGAAATCCGCTTTCTGCTCCCGTCTTTTTTGTCGATAATCCGAATAGCGCCGACCGCTTGACCTCCGGCTTGGATGAAATAATACACAGTCCACGGCTGTTCAAATTTTGTCAGGAGCTTTTCAAAAGGCTCTGCACCGGGGCTTGTATCAAAGTCTCTATATTTTTCCAGCAAAGCGGAAAAGGCTTCGAGCTGCATGCGCCAAATGGTCTGCATGTCATCCCTTTCGGCTGCTTGCAATGTAACAGCTTCCATATCGTTTTCCTCTACATGTGGGTGGACAAGCAATACCCATGAAGGGCACAGGTGCTTGTTCCTACGGCAGAATCGAAACATGGACGCGGCAGGCGGGCAGATTGCCCGCGCTACGGCGTGACGGAACCGACCAGCGACCAGGTGGTTGCGTCGGTAATGGTTACATAGATAAACGAACCGATCAAATCGTCGTCGCCGTCCAGGCGGACCAGGCGGCCGCCGTCGGTGCGGGCGGTGAGCTTGTCGCCGTCTCTGCCGTCCACTAAGACGCGGAGCGTCTTGCCAATCAGCGCCCTGTGCTTCTCCTCGGAGATCGCGTTCTGCACGGCCAGCAGGCGGTCAAAACGGCGGTTTTTCTCTTCCTTGGTAGTGGGGTCGGGCAGCTCCGCCGCCGGGGTGCCGGGGCGGGGGGAATAGATGAAGGTGAACAGGGCTTCATAGCGCACCTGCTGGATCAGGCTCACGGTGTCCTCAAACTCTTCCTCGGTCTCGCCGGGGAAGCCCACGATCACATCGGAGGTGAAGACGATCTCCGGCATCAGCTTCCGGCCATATTCGATCAAAGAAAGGTACTGCGCCCGGTCATAGTGGCGGTTCATGGCCTTCAAGATCCGGTCGTTGCCGGACTGGAAGGGCAGGTGGAACTGCTTGGCGATCCTGGGGTGGCTCGCCATTGTGTCGAAGAGCTTGTGGCTGGCGTCCCGGGGGTGGGAGGTCATGAAGCGGAGGATGAAGTCTCCGTCCAGCTCCGCGATCTGCCCCAGCAGATCCGCAAAGTCCACGCCCAGGCCCAGGTCCTTGCCGTAGGAATTGACATTCTGGCCCAGGAGGGTGATCTCCTTGTAGCCCTTGGCGATGAGATCCCGGCACTCCGCCAGAATGTCCTCGGGCAGACGGCTCCGCTCCCGGCCCCGGACATAGGGGACGATGCAGTAGGAGCAGAAGTTGTTGCAGCCGTACATGATGCTCACCCAGGCCTTGATCGGGTTCGTCCGCACCAGGGGCAGGCCCTCGGCAATGGCCCCGGCGGAATCCTCCACGGCGTAGGCCTTGCGGTGCCGGATCAGGACCCGGTAGAGATGCTCGGGCAGCTGCCAGAGATGGTGGGGCGAGAAGATGCCGTCCACATGGGGATAGGACTTCTTCATGCGCTCGGAGATCTCGGGCTTGCCCATCATGCAGCCGCAAACGAAGATCTTCTGCCCCGGGTGACGGCGCTTGGTGTGCACCAGCGCGCCTACATTGCCGAAGACCCGCTGGGCCGCGTGCTCCCGGATGGCGCAAGTGTTGATGACGATCAGATCCGCGCCCTCGGCCTGCTCTGTCAAACCGTAGCCGCAGCGCTCCAAAATGCCTCGGATCTGTTCCGAGTCGGCCTCATTTTGCTGGCAGCCGTAGGTCTCCACATAGGCCACGGGCGTCACGCCCTGGCTCTGCCACCAGCTTTTGATATAGTCGCTGATCTCCTCCTGCCGATGCAGCTCTTCCTGGGAGATCAGAGGTGTTTTCCGTTCCAAATTGGTGTCCTCCGTCCAGAAGTTGATAGTACTCCACACTAATTCAAGATATTATAGCATTTCCCAATGGGAAATGCAAGATTTTTGTCACCTGCAGGGAATGAAAAGGGCAGCTCCCCGTTTGGAGAGCTGCCCGTGGAAAAACAAAGTGGATCGGATCTACCAGTCGGAATCCCAGTCGACATCATCATCCCAGTCCCAATCGTCATCCCAGTCATCGTCGCCCCAGTCGTCATTGTCATCCCGGCCGTTATCGTCATTCCGGTCGTCGTACCAGTCGTTATTGTCCTCCCGGTTATGATCATCGTCCCAATCGTAAACATAAGCCCAGTCTTGCCCATCTTCGCCTGCCTCGCTGCGATTGGGATCGGGCATCGTATCGTCGCGCCCGCCGTCAAAAGCGGGAACATCATTGCCCACGCTGTCGACGGCAGAACCGTAGTAGTAGTCCCGATACTCCTGTGAAAAGGTACCGTCAAGGGCCGTGCGGGGCACATAGACCCATCCGTCTTCATATTGATACCAGCTGTCGCGGTAATAGTAATACTTGTTTTCATAACTGCAATCATAACGCGAAAAAAGATAGAAGTCAAGGCCTCTCAAACACGCCTTATCACAGAATTTCATAAACTGGAGCGGGGGGCGATGCGATGAGCGGCTATGACCGAGGTGCGACGACGGCCTATGCGCGGCGCTGGGCGCTGGGGCGCAATCCGGCCTACTACGATTTTACGGAGCTGGGCGGCGACTGCACGAATTTCGTCTCTCAGTGCCTCTTTGCCGGCTCCGGGGTGATGAATTTGACGCCCGTGACGGGCTGGTTTTACCGAAGCGCAATGGATCGTACGGCCAGCTGGACGGGGGTGGAATATCTCTGGCGCTTTCTGACCGCCAACCATGGCCCCGGCCCCTACGGACGGGCCTGCAAACGGGACGAGCTGGAACCGGGCGACTTGATCCAGCTGGGGGACGGCACAGGCCGCTACTATCACTGCCTGCTGGTGCTTCGCCCCGGTCTTGATCCGCTGGTGGCGGCCCACGACTACAACGCGCTGAACCGCCCTCTGTCGGATTATGCCTACCGGGCGCTCCGGTTTTTGCATGTGGAGGGAGCGCGGAGATAAAAAACAGCCCCCGGGCAGCGGGGGCTGAATTGCTTATTCAAAAATGCGCTTCATCTTGTCGAAGAAGGATTTCTTCTTGGGCTGGGATTTTTCCGTGGCGGCGTCGAACTGATGGAGCAGATCCTTTTGCTCCTTGGTGAGCTTGGTGGGGGTCTCCACGACGACGGTGACATACTGGTCGCCGCGGTTCTTGTAGCCGACATAGGGAATGCCCTTGCCCTTGAGCCGGAAGGTGGTGCCGGTCTGGGTTCCCTCGGGCACATTGTAGCGAACCTTGCCGTCCAGGGTCGGGACTTCAATGTCCGCGCCGCAAGCGGCCTGGGCAAAGGAAATCGGCATTTCACAATAGACATCCGAGCCTTCGCGGGTGAAGAGCTCATGCCGCCGGATGCGGACATTGACCATCAAATCGCCATTCGGTCCGCCGTTGGCGCCCGCACTGCCCTGGCCGGAAATGCGGAAGGCCTGATCGTTGTCGATGCCAGCCGGGACATCAACGATCTGCCTTGTGCTCCGCTTGATGCGGCCCTTGCCTTTGCAGCGGGAACAGGGGCTCTTGATCAGCTTGCCCCGGCCACCGCAAGTGGGACAGGCGGCGGTGGATTGCATGGTCATGCCCATGAAATTCTGGGTGGTACGCACCTGGCCGGAGCCGCGGCACTGGGGGCAGGTCTCGGGCTGGGTGCCCTCAGCGCAACCGGAGCCGTGGCATTGGTCACAGATCTCGATCCGGGAGACATTGATGTCCTTCTTGCAGCCAAAGGCGGCTTCCTCGAAGCTAACTTCTATCTGCACCACGACATTCTCGCCCCGGGCCGCGCGGCTGCCGCCGCTTCGGGTACGGGTGCCGCCGCCAAAGAAGTCGCCGAAGATGTCGCCCAGGTCTCCGAAACCGCCAAAGCCGCCGAATCCACCGAAGGGATTGCCTCCCTGGGACGCGGCGAAGTTGGGGTCTACGCCCGCGAAGCCGTACTGATCGTAGAGCTGCCGCTTCTCCTGGTTGGAGAGCACCTCGTAGGCCTCGTTGATCTCCTTGAATTTGGCCTCAGCGTCGGCCTCGTGGTTCACATCGGGGTGGTACTTGGCCGCCAGCTTGCGGTAAGCCCGTTTGATCTCATCCGCCGCGGCGTTTTTCTCGACCCCGAGGACCTCATAATAATCTCTTTTATGTTCGTTCGCCATATGGGTCACCTCACAGGTGAAATAAGGCAATAGGCATTAGGCATTAGGCAATAGGGGACGGGAACTGCCAATCTCCCGTCGTTCTCCTATTGCCTATTGCCTATTTCGCAATTGCCTGAAATCAGTCCTTCACTTCCTCAAAGTCTGCATCTACCACGCCGTCGTTGGGGGCGCCTGCACCGGGGTTGAAGCCGGCGCCTGCCGCGTTGGGATCGCCCTGGGGCGCGGCCTGCTGGTAGAGCTTCTGGGCCACGGGATAGAAGGCCTTTTGCGCTTCTTCGATAGCGGCCTTGATGGCGGCCACATCGTTGCCCTTGTTGAGCTCCTTCAGCTTTTCGATGGCGGCCTGGATGGGGGCCTTCTCGCTGTCAGTGACCTTGTCGCCCAGCTCGGTCAAGGACTTCTCCAGCTGATAGGCGGTCTGGTCGGCCTCATTGTGGGCGTCGGCCTCTTCCTTGCGGGCCTTGTCCTCGGCGGCGAACTGCTCCGCCTCGCGGACGGCCTTGTCGATGTCGTCCTTGGAGAGGTTGGAGGAAGCGGTGATGGTGATGTTCTGCTCCTTGCCGGTGCCCAGGTCCTTGGCGGAGACATTCACGATGCCGTTGGCGTCGATGTCGAAGCTAACTTCAATCTGAGGGATGCCGCGGGGAGCGGGAGCGATGCCGCTTAGCTGGAAGCGGCCCAGGGTCTTATTGTAGGCAGCCATCTCGCGCTCGCCCTGGAGCACATGGACTTCCACGGAGGTCTGGCCGTCGGCGGCGGTGGAGAAGATCTGCTTCTTGTTGACGGGGATGGTGGTGTTGCGTTCGATCAGCTTGGTGAACACGCCGCCCATGGTCTCAATGCCGAGGCTCAGCGGGGTGACATCCAGCAGCAGCAGGTCCTTCACATCGCCGGTCAACACGCCAGCCTGGATGGCGGCGCCCATGGCCACGCACTCGTCGGGGTTGATGCCCTTGAAGCCTTCCTTGCCGGTGATCTTCTTGACGGCTTCCTGCACGGCGGGGATACGGGAAGAGCCGCCCACCAGCAGGACCTTGCTCAGGTCGCTGGGCTGCAGACCCGCGTCAGACAGAGCCTGGCGCACGGGGCCCATGGTGGCCTCCACCAGATGGGCGGTCAGCTCGTTGAACTTGGCCCGGGTCAGGGTGATGTTCATGTGCTTGGTGCCGTTGGCGTCGGCGGTGATATAGGGCAGGTTGATCTCGGTGGACATGACGCCGGAGAGCTCGATCTTGGCCTTCTCAGCGGCTTCCTTCAGA
>JAFOKO010000100.1 GCA_017419715.1 Oscillospiraceae bacterium
CTGCCCTTGGCAATCTCGGTCAGCCTGCTTTCCCATTCAGCCGTAAGCTGCGGGGATTTGAGCATATCCGGCAGGATCACGGCAAGGTTTACGCCGTCCTTGGTCGGCACAAGGCTTTTGCCTTTGATACTCGTTAACTTTGCAAGTGAAAAGTTAAACGACTAACGCAATAACACCCACAAATTAAGGGTGGGAATTGCAAATGTAATAACAAATTTAGAAACTACAAAATTTTTACGACTATGACAACTTCAATTTTTACTGACAGCAGAGTTAACCGAGACATCAACATGGGCAAGTGCCACAGCATTTGCGTTGAGTATGCAAAGAAAGCGACCGGTCAAGACCGCGCCTTTGGTGGTGGAACAATGACCTGGAACGACTACACCTCTAACTCATGGAAGAGAGACCGTTTCGACATACAAGTGAAAGCGACCCTCGACTTCAACCTTCACACGGTAACAATTGAGGCAAAATCATAATAATAACCATGGTGGGGCGCAATGCCCCACCTATAAATCCACTAAAATGAAAAAAATTGTACGAAAAATTGACATCGCTAAGACGATTGAGACCCTGGCCGTGGGTGAGCATGTTCAGCTCAGCCCGAAAGAATGCGGCCTCACTATGAGTTCCGTCCGCATTTCGGCATACCGTGCCGGCAAGCGGCTGGGCTACTCTGTGCGCGTGTTCGAGACTCCGACCACATGCACAGTTACCCGCGAGGCGTGACGCGCCTGGCACAGCGTTCATTGATTCCATTTCATTAGTCTTTATATACTCATGCACTCAAACCTTCGCGGTCTGTGAAGATAGTGAAGGACACGCGGCGGCTTGACTCAGGGCACGGAAAACTGGGCAGCGGTGCATACCGTTGAGGGAGAGAGGGTGGTTCGACTCCACCCCGCCGCACGACGATGAGTTTTTGATGTTTTATTCATTGTGTATGGAACGGTTACCGACCGCGTAACCTGGGAAGGCAGCGCGGGAGTCATAACGGGAGCTGTACCGCATAATTCAGCGGTTTTGAAAAAGATGGGAGCCAAGAGTGGCAGAAGAACCCGCCTCACTTGTGAGGCCTTTGGCAGTTCAGAAAATAGTTTCTTGGATGTCAAGGATCGAAGCGGAAAACGCTAATATGTCAAGCCTCTCGAAAGAGGGGCGCAAGCCGTGGCCGACAGGGGCACAGATATCCTGTTCAAATAACGAATGCGGGGCGCGACTCCCCGCCACGGCACCAAGATGTTTAACTCTAAAACAAAACAAAGATGACAGACAAATTATTTAGCGTGCCGGTGCTCATAGTGAGCACGCCGCTGGCGATAGGAGCAACGATCGCCATATTCTTTAACCCTGTGCACATCTTCACGGCCGCCGCCATGTGGTCGATGGTGCGCGCTTCGCTCTATGAACCCGACAATGACGGGGAGAACCTTATCACCGCGCTCAGGCGCGTGTTCGCTCATGGTGTGGGCGGCAAACTTTAATTATTAACCAATCTTTGATTATTTTCTGCTATAACACCGCCCACAACTATGAACGACAACTGGAATTTCAAGAGCTCCGAGAGCCAATGCTACAAGATACGCGAATGGCTGCTTGCCGGCTTCACGCTGACAAGCCTGGAGGCACTGGAGATGTTTGGCTGCATGCGGTTGGCTTCGCGCATCTGCGACCTCCGCGACCGCGGCATGAGAATCAAGGCCGAGAAGGTGATGACCCACACCGGCAAGTATGTAACCCAATATTCAGCGATACAATGAAAGAACTACTGCAAATCCAAAACGAGCTGAAGGCCCCGAAAGGCCAGTATAACAGCTTTGCAAAATACCGCTACCGCTCGTGTGAGGACATCCTCGAGGCGGTGAAGCCGCTGCTGGTGAAGTACGAATGTCTGCTCACGCTGAGCGACCGCGTGGAGATGGTTGGCGACCGCCACTACATAATCACCACCGCGACCTTGCAGAACTCGAAAGGGTTGAAGGTGAGCGTCGAGAGCTGTGCCGGTGAAGATGAGAGCAAGAAAGGTTTTGATGCCTCCCAGGTAAGCGGCAGCGCGAGCAGTTATGCCCGCAAGATTGCCCTTGGCGGCCTGTTCTTGATCGACGACGGCAAGGACAGCGACAGCATGGCCACCGGCGCGGTTGACTACCGCAAACAACTGGAAGACTGCAAAAGCATTGCAGAGCTCCAAAGCGTGTGGAAGTCTATCCCTGTGAAAACTCCGTATCAAAAAGTTAAAGACGAAATGAAAGCAAAATTAATTAATAATTAATAACTAATATCTTATGAATTTATTTGAAACTTTACAAACTATGGTTGACGGTCGTACCATTTCAATATCTGTTGAGACCGTAACACCTGAAGAAGCAAAAACATGGCTGACTGAAACGAACAAAAAGAATCGCCACATGAATAAAAATCATGTGGGTGCTCTTTCTCGAAACATGCAAAATGGTACATGGCGTTTTAATGGCGATACAATTTGCTTTGACGAAAATGGGACTTTGATAGATGGTCAACACAGACTTTCCGCTATCATGACATCTGGGATATCAATCCCAATGATTGTAATACGAGGATTAGATCCTGAAACAATTAAAACAAAGGATATGGAAGTCAAACCGCGAAATCTTGGAGACCTTCTTCAAATGGATGGAGTACAATGTGCAAGGCAGAGAGCGGCGATTGTGACACGATATATGGTACTTTCACGCGGTAATACAATCCTTTCCGTGAAGGCTGGCTCTCCTACAGGTTTAATGATGAAATCGGTTGGAACGATTGAAGAGAAATATAACACCTATTACAATCATCAAATACTTTTTGACGATTGCTCAAATTATGGGCGGCTTTTGTCTGAGCGCGTACAAATCTTAACATGCAGCGAAATCGGTGCTTTTTATGCTTTTTTGTATCTCGACAAACACCACTCCGATGATGAAATTAGAGGATTTTTCGACAGACTTTTCTTTAATAGTGGCGAAATCAATGTTATAAGATTACTCCAAGAGAAACTTATTAATGACTTGCGTGCCCCAGTTAAAATGTCTGGAGCATACAAACAAAATATAGTAGCAAAAGCCTGGAATTATTATATCAAGCAAAAAGATGTAAAGATTCTTTCATTCAACAATAAAACCGAAGGACAAATAGAATTTATATGATTGAACAAAGAACACTTGACTGGCACCGTGAACGGCTGGGGCTGTTCACCGCCTCAAAGGTCGGCGACCTGATGGTCAGCGGCCGAAAGAAAGACGAGATCTTTGGCGAAACCGCCAAAAGCTACATCGATGAAGTGACCGCGGAGCGACTGCTCGACCCCGCCATGGTGGCCGACGACTTCGCCTTCGAGAACTACCTGAACGAAACAAGCCACGAGACAAAGGCCATGAGCTGGGGCGTGGCTTACGAAGACATGGCGCGCGACAAATACATGGAAATCGCCGGCGTGGAGGTGGCGGAAGCTCCGAGCATCAAACACCCCGAAATGGCATGCCTGTCGTGCAGCCCCGACGGCATGGTGGGCACCGATGGACTGGTAGAAATCAAGAGCCCGCAAGCTAAGAACTTCCTGAAGTATTGCCTCGCTATCAAGCGCGGCGACACGATGAAGGACATCAACAGGGGCTACTACTGGCAGATCATGTGCCAGCTGGCAGTGACAGGGCGCAAGTGGTGCGACTTCATAGTCTATCACCCATATATCAGCCCGACGATCATCACGCTGCGCGTTGAGCGCGACGATGAAGCAATCGCCGCCATGATGGAGCGCGTGAGGCTGGCCGACGAGATTGTGACCGAGAATGTGAAACTCTTAAAAAACGACGAATTTTGACATGGATTTATTTGGAAGCATTTGCCTGAGCGACATCCCAAAGGAACTCATTCGTGAGGGGAAGAACGGCAAGAAATACCTCAGCATTGAGGTGCGAGAGAGACGCGAGATGGGCCGCTTTGGCGACACCCACTATGTGAAGGCCTACTGCAAAAAAGACGAGCGAAAGGACGATGTGAACTACTTCATTGGCGACCTTAAACCTTCGAGTTACGGAACCGAGAACGCTGCCATGCCACAGCCCGCCACCGAGAAGGCGGTGCCTGGCGGCGTGAGCCTCGACGACCTGATGAAGATGACATCAAAACAGGCACCGGCACAAAGCAACGATGACCTACCCTTCTGAAAAGATACGGAACGCGGCGCGCCGGCTGCTGATGGATAAGCGTCGGCGCGGTGTGCGGCCGCTGGCGGTGACCGTGCGGGAGATCTCCCAGGCGTGTCCTGGCATCCCGAAAGACGACATCGCCAACGAGCTGGCGGCACTGGCGTGCGCCGATGGGTGCCGACTATCGTCAACAATTCAAAAAGAACTTATGTTACTTTGGGAACTATGAGAGAAATCGTGATAGGAATAGATCCAGGCGAGAAAGGCTTCGCCTGTGTGTGGCACGAGCGGCTGAAGATGTTCAGCTGGTACCCGCTCAGCGACATGGAAGCATTGCGCGCCATGCTCGACAGCATGCGAGGCAGCGACGCGGTGGTGTGCATGGAGCATGTGGGAGCGATTAAAGGCTCGTCGAGTTCGACCACCTTCAAGTTCGGGCGCAATGTGGGAACGATTGCCGGCATGGTGATGGCGTACGGCCTTCCGCTTTGCGAGGTGACACCACAAAGGTGGCAGCGCGAGATGTGGGAACCACAGGACAGGGTGAGCGTAGAGGGCAAAGTGCACACCAAAATGACCAGCATAAGGGCAGCGCGAAGGCTGCACCCTGGCATTGACTTCAGACGCTCGGAGAAATGCACCAAGCCCGACGACAACAAGGTGGACGCGACTTTAATTTGCGATTATGCGAGGAGGATGAACCTATGAGCGACAGAGCGAGCGAATGGAGACAGGCCACACTCTTTGACGATGAACTGGAGGTGGTGAGGCCCGACAATATCAAAGCCGGCATAAGCGTGGAAGACAGGATGAGCTACTACCAGGCATTCCTGGACAAGTTCAAGGGCAAGAAAACGACCGACGACTGCTACACGCCGCCCGAGGTGTATGACGCGATACTTGGATGGCTGAAGGGTGAAGGACTGATAGACGACACAACCAACATCGTGAGGCCGTTCTACCCTGGCGAAGATTTCACGCAATGGGAATACCCCGACGGCTGCGTGGTGGTCGACAACCCGCCGTTCTCGATCTACAGTTTTATCGTGCGCTGGTTCATTGAACGCGGTGTGAAGTTCTTTCTATTCGGCCCACAGTTGACCCTCAGGGTGCACAAGGCCGATGTGTGCTTCATCCCTACAAACGCGGTCATCACCTACGAGAACGGCGCAATTGTGAGCACTGGGTTCGTGACCAACCTCATTGAAGGCGTGCGAATATGGACGGCCCCTGAGCTTCATGCCGCGATTGACGCGGTGGCCCCGCCGTCGAGGCTCAAGGCGAAGAACACCTACCCGCACAACTTCACGAATTGCGCCACACTTGGGAAGGTGGCGACGCGCCTGGTTGACTTCAAGGTGCTGTCCAGCGAGTGCGAGGATTGCGGGAACCTGGACGCAATGCGCGACGCCGGCAAATCGGTTTTCGGGGGCGGGTGGTTTTTGTCTGAGCGTGCGGCGGCTGAGCGTGCGGCGGCTGAGCGTGCGGCGGCTGAGCGTGCGGCGGGCATAAGCGTGCAGCTGAGCCCCCGCGAGTGGGAAATAGTAAAACGACTGAGCCGATGAACTTCCTGGCATTATTCCCGAACCACCTGAGCGCGCTGGCCATGCTCACCGATGAACAGGCGGGCAAGGTGATCAAGGCCGCGGCCGACTACTTCAACGGCAAGCCGATTGAAAAGTACATGACCGACCCCGCCGTTTTCTCGTTCATCGCCGCCACGAACCTCCTGGGCTCGATAGACCGCGGCAACCAAATTTACAAAGAACAAGAAAAGAAAAGAACCAAAAGAAAAGAAAAAGAAATAACACATAACACAGAACACAAAAACACAGAACACAAAACACAAAACACAAAAATTAAAAAAGAAAATTATATAAAAGAAAAAAAGAACGATGATGGAACTCAAGGAAATAATGGCAATGGCC
>JAFOKO010000101.1 GCA_017419715.1 Oscillospiraceae bacterium
ATCGCCAGTGCGACAGCTATGCTGGCGCAACTGGCATCCTTCCGCGCTGGTGTCACCGGGCGTCTCACGGAAGCCCGGCGACGGATGAGGGGCGTTGCGGTTTCGCACTGCCTTCCCCCTCGGGGGAAGGCTCTTCGAAACCGCAATGCCCCTCATCTGTCACGGCTACGCCGTGCCTCCAGCGCGGAAGGATGCCAGTTGCGCCAGCATAGCTGCCGCGCTGACGATAAAACCCACAACAGTCCCCCGGACTGTTGTGTCCCCCGAGGGGGAAAGGCAATGAAAGACGCGGGGTTTCTGATTTTTTTGGCGTTTTCTGGGTTTTTCTTTGGAAAAGCTCTTGCAATTCCAAGGCGAATATGCTATATTCTCAAAGTTATGTGAACTTTTAGAAAGGGGAAAACCTTATGATCCCGCAAGAGAAGATCCGAAATATAGCGATTATCGCCCATGTTGACCACGGCAAGACCACGCTGGTGGACGAAATGCTCAAGCAGGGCGGCATTTACCGTGAGAACCAGGCCGTGGTGGACCGGGTCATGGACTCCGGCGACCTCGAGCGCGAGCGCGGCATCACCATTCTGGCCAAGAACACCGCCGTACACTATAAGGACTACAAAATCAACATCGTGGACACCCCGGGCCACGCCGACTTCGGCGGCGAGGTGGAGCGTATCCTCAAGATGGTCAACGGCGTGCTGCTGCTGGTGGACGCCGCCGAGGGCCCCATGCCCCAGACCCGCTTCGTGCTGCAAAAGGCCCTGGAGTTGGGTCACAAGGTCATCGTGGTCGTGAACAAGATCGACCGCCCCGACGCCCGGATCGAAGAGGTCATGGATGAGGTTTTGGAGCTGCTGCTGGACCTGGACGCCACGGACGAGCAGTTTGAATCCCCCACCATCTTCTGCTCTGCCCGCCAGGGCATCTCCGCCTACGGCCCCCACGAGGAGGGCAAGGACCTGATCCCCCTCTTTGAGACCATCATCAACTATATCCCCGCCCCCCAGGGCGACGCGGCAGGCCCCCTGCAGATGCTGGTGTCCTCTCTGGACTACAACGACTATGTGGGCCGGATCTGCATCGGCCGCATTGAGCGCGGCACCATCCGGCAGAACCAGGAAGTCACCATTTGCGATTACCACGACAAGTCCATTCAGCAGAAAGGCAAGATCGTGGCCCTCTACGCCTTCGACGGCCTGGGCCGCGCCCCCATCCAGGAGGCCAGCGCAGGTGAGATTGTCGCCTTCTCCGGCATCTCCGACATCACCATCGGCCGGACGGTTTGCGATCCGCTGAATGTGGAGCCCCTGCCCTTTGTGAAGATCTCCGACCCCACCATCGAAATGACCTTTGCCGTCAACGACAGCCCCTTTGCGGGCCGCGAGGGCAAGTATGTCACCTCCCGGAACCTCCGCGACCGCCTCGACCGCGAGCTGTTGAAGGATGTCTCCCTCCATGTCACCGAGCAGGGCACCGACGCTTTCAATGTGGCGGGCCGCGGCGAGATGCACCTGTCCATCCTCATCGAAACCATGCGCCGCGAGGGCTTTGAGTTCTCCGTCTCCACGCCCCGCGTGTTGACGAAGGAGATCGACGGTGTGAAGTGTGAGCCCGTGGAACGCATGGTGGCGGATGTGCCGGAAAACGCCATGGGCGCGGTCATTGAGAAGATCGGCCAGCGCAAGGGCGACCTGGTCTCCATGACCCCCATGGGCAGCCGCTACCGCCTGGAGTTCCTGGTCCCCTCCCGGGGCCTGTTCGGCTACCGGAGCGAATTCCTCACCGACACCCACGGCGAGGGCGTTATGTCCTCCGTGCTGGATTCCTACTGCCCCCTCAAGGGCGAGATCGAGCGCCGCAAGACCGGCTCTCTGGTGGCCCATGAGACCGGCGAGACCACAGCCTACGGCATCGGCGGCGTGCAAGACCGCGGCCAGATGTTCGTGAGCCCCGGCATTCCCGTCTATGCGGGTATGATCGTGGGCGCTTGCAGCCGCAACGAGGATATGACCGTCAATGTCTGCAAGAAGAAGCAGCTCACCAATATGCGCGCCGCCGGCTCCGACGACGCGATCCGCCTGGTGCCGCCGCGCACCTTCTCTCTGGAGCAGTGCCTGGAATACCTGGCCGACGACGAGCTGCTGGAGGTCACGCCCCAGAACCTCCGCATGCGCAAGCGCATTCTGGACCACAGCCAGCGTATGCGCGAGATGATGAAAAAGCGGTAATCATAAGCCCCCGGATGTCATAGACTGTTCTACGACATCTGGGGGGATTTTTTATGGAACTGTACGAGCTTGCGGTAAAACGGGCAGGGGCGCCGAATCTGGCGGAGTTTCAGCGGCGGGAGGGGCTCCCGCCCACGGGGCGGCTGGACGCGGCAAGCTGGGCGGCGCTGCTGCCCTGGCTGGTGGGGTATCGGAACTACCGGGTCGCGGCAGGAGACAATTACAGCCGCATCGCCGCCCGCTTTGGGACGACGGTGCGCGCCATCATCACGGCCAATCCCAATCAAGACCCTTTGCGCCTTTATGTGGGCCAGCTTTTGACGGTGCCGCTTGGCTTCGATGTGGTGCCGACGGAGCTGCCCTTTTCCTACGAGCTGCTGCAGCTCTGCCTGGAGGGCCTGGCGGCCCGCTATCCCTTTTTAACCGTGCGGCCCATTGGAGAGACGGCCTACGGGCGGAAGCTGGCTCAGATCGCCATCGGCCTGGGGCCCCGGCGGGTGCTTTACAACGCCTCTCACCACGCCAACGAGTGGATCACCACGCCGCTGCTGATGAAGTTCTTGGAGACCTACGCGCGGGCAGTTTCGGAGAACGCGAAGATCTTCGGCTTTTCCGCCCAGGCGCTCTATCAGCGCGCTACCCTGCACCTGGTCCCCATGGTGAACCCGGACGGGGTGGAGCTGGTCACCGGCGCGCTGCAGGAGGGCGACCCCGGTTGGGCGGTGACCCGGCAGATGGCGGAGCGCTATCCCGCCATTCCCTTCCCGGACGGCTGGAAGGCCAATCTCCGGGGGGTGGATCTGAACCTCAACTACCCCGCCCGCTGGGAGCAGGCCCGAGAGATCAAATTTGCCCAGGGCTATTCCCAGCCCGGCCCCCGGGATTATGTGGGCCCCGCCCCGCTCTCGGAGGCCGAGAGCGAAGCCATGGTCCGGCTAACGGAGCTGGTGGAGCCAGGCTTGACGCTCAGTTATCATACACAGGGAAATGTGATCTATTGGAAGTTTCTGAACATGGAGCCTGCCGGGGCGCGGGAACTGGGGGAGCGCTTTGCCGCCGTTTCCGGCTACACGCTGGAGGATGTGCCCTTCGCCTCGGGCTTTGCAGGCTACAAGGACTGGTTCATCTTGACCCGGGACCGCCCCGGCTACACCGTAGAGGTCGGCCTGGGCGAGAACCCATTGCCGCTGTCGCAATTTGACGAGATATACCGGCGGAATCTTGGCATTTTGACCCTGGGACTGGCTGAGAGTTGAATTTGGCAAATCGCACGAATTCCAAGCGATTTTTGTTGCCTTATTTTGAATACTGTGGTATAATGCGCTTGTATCTATACAATACAGAGTATAACAGAAAGGTGTTCGTCGCAAAACGAGGACTTCCTGTGTAAAAGGCATCCGTGACCAGTCACCAGGAATTATAGGCAATCGGCATTAGACAATAGGGGCCGCCCCTGCATTCCGCGTCTGCTGTTGCCTAATGCCGATTGCCTGGTTCTAATTGCCCGGTGCGAATCACACAACATGCGAATGTTTTCAACCAGGTCCCCAAATTGCAACGAACACGAACCGAAAAACGATCCACAATCATAGAATAGAAAGAAAGGAAATTGCCATGCAAGAGATCACACAGGCGCTTTTGGAGCAATTTCGAGAGCAGGAGGCCCAGCGGCAGACGCTGAAGACCCTCCAGGCCGCCATGGCAAAGACGGATCTGGGGGACTTGGCCTTCGTTCCCAGCGAAGCCGCAAAGCTGAACGGGGACTTTGCCATCGAACTGAAGACCAGGGGCGTCACCTACCAGAAAAAGAGCGGGCGCTGCTGGCTCTATGCGGTTTTGAACATACTCCGGGAGCGCATCTCCGAGACCTGCAAGCTCGATTACTTCGAGCTTTCACCCAACTATCTCTCCTTCTACGACAAACTGGAAAAGGCCAACAACTTCCTGGAGCTGGTCATTGAAAACGCCCACAAGCCGCTCAATGACCGCATGATGGAGTATGTCTTGAAAGGTGTGGCAGACGGCGGCTACTGGGATATGGCCACCGACCTGGTGAAGAAATACGGCGTGGTGCCCGCCTCCGTCATGCCGGAAACCTGGCAGTCCACCCACACCGCCCAATTCCTCAAGCTGCTCAACACCCTGCTTCGGAAGGACGCGGTCAAGCTCCGCGCTGTCATCGCCAAAGGCGAGGACCCTCAGCCGGTCAAGGAAGCCATGCTGGAAGAGGTCTACCGCATGGAGTGTATTGCCTTCGGTGAGCCTCCCAAGCGTTTCTGCTTCGAGTACCGTGACCGGGACAACGCCTACCACTGCCTCCGCGACTTGACTGGCAGGACCTTCTACGAGCAGTTTGTGGGTGACGCGCTGGACGACTACATCACGATTACCAACCACCCGACCCACGGCCTGCCCATGAATCTGCACTATGTATTCCACTACATGGGTTCCATGGCCAACCGGGATGTGATCAACCTCAATCTGAGTCTGGAGGAGATGGAGGCGTTGACTGTCAAGCAGCTGCAGGACGGGGAACCCGTGTGGTTCGGCTGTGACGCCGGCGCTTACAGCAACCGGGAAAGCGGCGTCTGGGACCAGGCCAGCCTGGACTGGTCCGGCCTGATGGGCGGTGTGGACTTTGAAATGTCCAAGGGCGACCGACTGGAATCCCATGACAGCTTCGCCACCCATGCAATGATCTTCGTGGGCGTTAACTTCGACGAAGCCGGAAAGCCCGACCGCTGGAAAATCGAAAACAGCTGGGGCGAGGATGTGGGCAAGAAGGGCTATTTTGTCTGCAGCGAGGCTTATTTCCGCGAATATGTCTATGAGGTCATCGTTCGGAAAAAGCACCTGAGCGACGCCCAGCGCGCCCTGCTCGAGCAGCCTCCCCGCCGCATCCAGCCCTGGGAAAGCGATTGGCTGTAAAAAAGTCTGGCTTTGTGTAACATTTCCCATTATTTTGACACTAATCGACAGCACACAAAACAAAGAAGATTCGGAGAAATTACAATGGACATCATGCAAAAAATCCTCAACGAGTTGCGTAAGGCAGTACAGGGGAAGGACCAGGTTCTGGTTTGGATCCTTATGACCATCCTGGCAGACGGAAATGTTCTCTTGGAGGACATTCCCGGCGTCGGCAAAACGACCATCGCCCTGGCTTTCTCCCGGGCACTGGATCTGAACTACGGGCGCGTGCAGTTCAACCCCGATGTGCTGCCTTCCGACATCACCGGCTACTCTGTCTATGACAAGCAGAGTGGCAAGATGGTCTACCAGAAGGGCGCCATTCTCTGCAACCTCTTCCTGGCCGACGAGCTCAACCGCGCCACTTCCCGTACCCAGTCCGCTCTGCTGGAGGCTATGGAGGAAGGCCAGGTCACGGTGGACGGCGTCACCCATCCCCTGCCCCGGCCCTTCACGGTCATTGCGACCCAGAACCCCACCGGTGCGGCCGGCACACAGCTGCTGCCAGATTCCCAGATGGACCGCTTTATGGTCCGCCTGTCCGTTGGTTATCCCAAGACGAAGGATGAGCTGGATATGGTCCTGGCCCGCCAGGGCGGGATCAACCCTCTGGAGCAGGTGGAGCAGGTGGTGAGCCACACAGAGCTTGCCGCCATGCAGGACGCCGTGAGCCAGGTCTACATCAAGGATACCGTTATCAATTATGTCATCTCTCTGATCAACCAGACCAGAATCAGCCCGAGAATCGAGCGGGGCGCGAGCCCCCGTGCGACCCTGGCCGTCGTGGCAATGGCAAAGGCAGCCGCCTATCTGAACGGGCGCGACTATGTGCTGCCCGAAGATGTGAAGACTGTCTTTGTCGGCACCGTGGCGCACCGCCTGCTGCTGTCTGCAGACGCCAGAGCCCAGGGCCTGCATGCGGAGTCGATCCTCACCGCCCTGCTGGACAAGGTCCCGGCTCCGGGAGTGTAACATCATGGCCATCAACCGTCTGCTGTACAGTGGCCTGCTGATTCTGAGCCTGATCTTCTATTTTGCCAGCGGCATCTGGTTCTCCTGGCTGCTGCTGGTGTTGGTGCTGGCGCTGCCTGTGGTGTCCCTGCTGGTCTCGCTGCCCGCGATGCTTAGCTGCCACCTGGACGCCACCATGGCAAGCACCGTGGAGCAAGGCGACAGCGCCACCCTCCATTTGCGGCTGCATTCCTGGCACTTCCTGCCGACCCCGGAAGTCCAGATCCGCCTCAACCTTCGGACCAGGGACCGGGACCGGGATATGCGCTATCTCAGCCGCCTGTCGCGCACGGACGGCGTCTTGAATCTCCCCACGGATCACTGTGGTTTTCTGGTCCCGGAATTTCGCCGTGGTCGGGTGTTTGACATGCTGGGGCTGATCCGTCTGCCGCTGAAGATGCCAAAGCTTGCGCCGATGGCAATCCTGCCGCCGGATCGTCCGCCCGTTCCGATGCCACAGCTGGATCAATTCCTGCACCAGCAGCTTAAGCCCAAGCCAGGCGGCGGCTACTCGGAGCAGCATGACCACAGGAGCTACCGTCCGGGCGACCCGGTGAAAGACATCCACTGGAAGCTCTCGCTGAAAACGGAGGAGCTGGTGGTGCGAGAGCCCCAGGAGCCCCTACGCCGTAAGGTGGTCCTGGCAATCTGGACCCCGCACGGCGCGGAAAGTCGGACGATCCACTACGGCAACTTCCGCTGGGTCTCCAACTGGCTTCTGGAACATGAAGTTGCGCACAGTGCCGTTTTCATGGTGGGAAAGGATATCCAGCTTCAGGAGATCCACACACAGGACGACATCCTCTCCGCCCTGCAAAATGCCTGCTTGGCCCCGGAGGACAGCGGGGAACTGCCCTGGCCGCTTCCCCTGCACGCCGACCAGATCTGCCCCATTGGAGCGAAGGGAGGCGCGGTATGAAGAAACATGACGATTTCTACCGGCTGCTCTCGGACCTGTTTTTGCTGGTAACGGGCGTGTTGGGCGCTGTGTTCTGCCTGATCACAGCCTTCGATCTGCCTGTTCCGGAGGGCTTTGCACTGATTGCTTCCCTCTCGATCACAGGCTTCGCCCTTGCCCTGGGCCGCAAGAAACAAGACCGCATCACCGCGCCGGTGCTGCTGGTGGTATTCCTGCTCATTCCGGGCTTCCTGTTTCGCACAGAGCTGGTGGAGAGCTTCCGCAACCTCTGGGGAATCTTGTCCTCGATTTATGCCCTGGGCTATGGATTTTTCCAGGACTATGTGCCGGAAGGGGAGCTGTCCATCAATGCCGTTGGCCCGGCCCTGCTGGCGCTAACGGTCTTGGAGGCATATCTTGCCTGCCTGTGCGTCCGCACTTGGAGGCGAACAACGCCGACGGCATTGACGCTGCTGCTCTGTGTTGGCCCCTGCTTTATTCTCACAGATACCCCGCCGGCAACCCTGCCGCTGCTGGCGGCGATGTTCTCTGTTCTCACCCAGGCGTTCAGCCAGCCTGCCCGCCGCCGGGAGGAGGGAGAGAACCTGAAAGCCGTTGCCTTTGCGGCCTGGCTTTCTGCTGTGCTCCTGGCCGCATTGCTTGCCATTTTCCCGCAAAAGAGCTTTTCCCCACCCATCACCTGGGCACAGCTGTCCAAAAAGATCCAGCAATGGGGAAATGCCCGGGAGAATCAGGGGAATGTACAGGCCGGTCTCACGGGCAACCAGGAAAGTGTGAACCTTTCCACGCTGAGCGCGCTGCCCAACCGCCCGATCCCCGTGCTCTACGCCACTGCCTCTGAGGATGCCTACCTCTACCTTCGAGGCACCAGCTACACCGAATTCGACGGCGTCTATTGGAAGCACGGCGAGGAAATGGATTGGGGCCAGAATGCCCTGTTCCCCTACCTGGGCTGGAAAAACGGCGCCACGCTGTCCATTGAGACAGTGAATCCGGAGGAGCTGCTTTATACGCCCTATCAGATCACGCAAATGCCCGGCGGCGGCACCCTGGTTGCCGATTGCTGCATGAAGAATACCTCGAAAACGACGAAATACACCATGCACTTTCTCCCGCAAACGGAGCCCATTGCGCCAAACGAGACTTACGATATCTGGGTGCATGAGCACTGCCTTGCGCTGCCGGAGCGGACCCGCACGGGCGTCCTTGCCTGGTGGTCCGAGCAGCTGCCCACCGAGTTGAGCATCCCGGGGGAAGAGAACCCCGAGGGGTTGCGGGAATTCGCGGAATCCGTTGCCGCGCAAGTGGCAAAATGCGCCTCCTACAACCGCAATCCGGGCAAGGTCCCCGCAGGCGTAGACTTCTGCACCTGGTTTTTGAACGACGCAAAGGACGGCTACTGTGTCCACTATGCGTCCTCCTGTGCGGCCCTGTTGCGGGCGCTGGGGCTCCCCTGCCGCTATGTTTCCGGCTATGTCTGTGAAGCCACGGCGAATGTGGAAGCTCGCGTGAGCAATTTGCAGGCCCACGCCTGGGTGGAAGCCTGGATCGGAGGCCGTTGGATCCCAATCGAGCCCACCCCTGCAGACGCCACGGAGTTCACCGGGATCCTCCCGGAAACCACCTATGAGCACCGCGAAGAAGAGCCAGAGGAGGACGATTACACCCGGCCCAAGGAGAAAAATCCTCGTTCCAATGACGACGATGACGACGACCAACAGCCTACCGCTGCCACAAAGCCGGGCAGCGGCCCGGGCAGCGGCGGCGCAAATGACAACGCTGAGCCGGTGGATTTGACCCTGCTTTGGGTTTTCCTGGCCATCATCGGCATCCCGGCCCTGATTGTCGGACGGCGTCTTCTGAAGCTCCGCCTGTGGGACAAGCGCGTCACCAGAGCCAAGCCCAATTACAGGGCCCAGCTTCTGTACCGGCAAATGCTCCGCCTGGAAAAGCTCGGAGGCGGCAAGATCCCGGAGCAGGCTGTGGTGCTGGTCAAGAAGGCACAATTCAGCCAGCATACGCTAACGGATGTGGAGCTGGCCGCTATGCGCCAGATCTGTGACGAACAATCCGGCCGCCTTGCAATCTCCGGCTTCTGGAATCGTATTTACTGTAAGTATGTTTTAGCGGTCATATAAAAACAGCAACAGCTCCCAAATTCTGGGAGCTGTTGTGTTTTTCAAGCTTATTCCGTGCAGGGACAGGCGCTGAGAACGCTGTCCAAGGCCTCCAGATAGGCGTCTGTGGTGTACCAGGCGGTGGCGAAGCGGACGATGGTGTGTCCCGGGTCGGGATTCGACCAGAAGCCCACGGGGACCTTCTCCCGGATGGCATTGTAACGGGCGTTCTCCAGAACGGCAAACTGCTGGTTGGTGGGAGTGTCCATGAAGCAGGGGATTTTGTGCTTGGCCAGGATGATTTTCAGCCGTTCCGCCATCTCCACACCACAGCGGCCGATCTCACTGTAGAGGCCGTCGGTGAACAGGGCGTCGAACTGGACGCCGCAAAGGCGGCCCTTGGCCATCAGCGCGCCGTGCTTTTTGATGAAGTTGCAGAAGTGGGCCGGTGCGCCCTGGGGGAAGACCACAGCCTCGCCGCACAGCGCACCGCACTTGGTCCCGCCGATGTAGAAGGCGTCGCAAAGGGAAGCGATCAGGGGCAGATCCACATCGCTGTCTTTGGCCATCAGACCGTAGGCCAGCCGGGCACCGTCCAGATAGAGCCGCATATGGAATTCCTTGCAGACCTCGGAAATTGCCTGCAGCTCTGCTTTGGTGTAGAGGGTGCCCCATTCCGTGGGGTGGGAGATGTAGACCGCACCGGGATAGACCATGTGCTCTATGTTTTCGTCCGCCAGCAGGGAGGCGGCCAGGGACCACAGCTCCCCCGGGTCCAGCTTGCCCAGACGCTCCGGCAGCGGCAGGATCTTGGCGCCCAGCGCCTCCGGCGCACCGGCTTCGTGCACATGGATGTGGCCGGTCTGGGCGGCAATGACGCCCTCCCAGGGCTGCAGGATGGAGGCCAGCACCACGGCGTTGGTTTGGGTCCCGCCGCTCAGAAAAAAGACTTCGGCATCGGGACAGGCGCAAGCAGCTCGAATTTTCTGCCGGGCGTTTTCTGAATAGGCGTCCGCGCCGTAGCCCGGCTGGGGAACGAGGTTTGTCTCCAACAGCCGCTGCAGTACCGCCGGATGCGCTCCGCAAGAATAGTCGTTTTCAAAAGTGATCATAGGGCGTCCTCCTCTCGAATTTCTTTCATTATATCCCTGCCATCAAGATTTGTAAATGCAAAATATGAAAAAGTGGTTGCATTTTTCGACAAAATCCGATATACTGAATAAAGCGGCGGGGCGACCCGTCGTTTCAGCGTTACCAAACGACAAAAAGCTTTCAGGAGTGAACAATACTATGAAAATCAAAGCAGTCGTCCTGGCTGCCGGAAAGGGCACCCGCATGATGTCCGAGGCCAACAATCTGCCCAAGGTCTTGCGCCAGGCCTGTGGCAAGCCCCTGCTGCACTATGTGCTCAAGGCTCTGGACTTCATCCCCGCCGAAGACACCATCCTGGTGGGCGGCTATATGCGCGAGAAGGTCTTCGAGGCATTCCCAGCCTATCCCCATGCGGTGCAGGATCCCCAGCTGGGCACCGGCCACGCGGTCATGTGCGCTCGGGAGCATCTGAAGGACTTCGACGGAACCGTCCTGGTCTGCTACGGCGATATGCCGCTGTTGAAAAAAGAGGTCTATCAAGGTCTGCTGGACTTCCACGCCAAGCAGGGCGCGGTTTGCACCATGCTCTCCGGCACCTGTGAGGAGTATCTGCCCTACGGCCGGGTCATCCGGGACGAAAACGGCGACTTCCTCTGCATCGTGGAAGACCGGGATTGCACGGACAAGCAGAAGGCAATCCGGGAGCTCAATGTGGGCATCTACGCCTTCGACTGCAAGGCCCTCCTTGCCAGCCTGGACGAGATCCAAAACAACAACGCCCAGCATGAGTACTACCTCACCGATGTCCCCGCTATCCTCCGTAGCCACGGCCAGCGCGTGGCCGTCTACACCGCCGAGCTCAACGAGCAGATCCTGGGCGTCAACACCCCAGAGCAGCTGGCGTTGACGGAAAAATATCTGCAGCAGTAAAACAATCGAAGCATAAGAAAGACAGCCCGGTGTGATTCGCACATGGCTGTCTTTCTTGCATTTCCCCGCCTGTCATTTTGAGCGAAGCGAAGGATCCGTGGATCAGTCACCAGGGGACGCGGAAATAGGCAATCATTGAATAGGCAATAGGAGACGCGGAATGTAGGGGGCGGCGTCCTCGACGCCCCGCGCATATCGATGCCGTAGGTAAAAACTGGAACGAACCCGTTTCCTGTGTCGCACGCACCCGTAGGGGCGGCCGATGGCCGCCCCTACGGGACGGACGACCGAAAACTGGTCGCCGGTGACTGGTCACTGATACCTGCTACACTGCGGCCAGGATGTGCGCGTTCCGCAACGCGGCGTTTTCGATGCGGTCGTTGACGGAGTAGGCGTTCTTTTCCAGGTCTCCGCAAAGGGCCACGGTGAGGCTCTGGTTCTGCAAGGCGGTAATGACAGCAGAGGACAGGTTTTCGATCAGGTCCTGCTTGGCCTGGGCCATGGTTTTGCCGTTGTCGGTGGTCAAGAGCAGTTCCAGGGTCTCGGCTTCGCTCCCCAGCAGGGGCAGGGCGCGAAGAGCCCGAAACTGCCACTTGTAATAGGGCAGATAGCGTTCGTTGAGCAGGAAAATGACGGCGATGGCGTGGCGGACGAACTCGCCCACGGCCAGCTGGGCTGCGGCAGGCTCGCCGTGGGCGAGACAACGTGGATAGTTGTACTGCCCCGCCTGGGCCATCAGCAGCAGGTGGCCTGCCAGTTTTTTCTTTCGCACATCGGCAGGCTGGCGGGAGAGCTGGGCCCGGATGGCGGCAAAGACGCCGTCCCCTGTCCAAAACAGTGCTCCATTGACGATCTCAGCCAGGTATTGCTCCTCCAGACGGAGCCACTGCTCCAAAGAGAGCTTCCCGTCCCGGCTGCCCGTGCGGGCCTCCAGGAAATCCCCCAGCCGGATCACGCCCCGGCGGGCGCCCCCCGCCGGGGACAGCTTGGGCCGGGAAAAGCCCAGGAACTCCCTGGGCAGGGCGGCATAGGCCCGCTCCATTTGAAAGGCCGTTTTTCGGTCCAGCTCGTCCTCCTCCGGAAGGAAGATACAGAAGCCCGGCTCGAAATCGTGATCCTGGGACACGGCGTCGTCAAAGCCGAAGCACTCCGAGCCGCTGCCCACCAGCCCCACCGCCAGCCGATCCGCCCATGCCGGAAAGCGCTCCCGCAACATGGGCGCGCCATAGGTCTCAAAATACTGCCGGGATAGTTCCAATCCTTGCATAGATCTCCTCCACACGCTCGCATAGCTCCTGGGCGTCCGCAAAGCGGCCATAGTAGGAGAAGCTGGGGGCGCATTTCTCACAGACGAAGGCGTAATAGCCGTTGCGAGGCAGCTCCGACTGGGCGAGCAGGGCAAAGGCACGGTCCAGGCGTGCCTCGATCTCGGCCTCAGCCTCCAACAGCCCCAGCTCTGCCTCTGCCAGATTTGCCAGGTTCAGCTCCGTGATGGCCTGCTCCAGGGCTCCGTTGGGCTGGCCTGCCATAATGGACAGGGCTTTTTCATAGAGTGCCCTCGCCTCTCCGTAGCGGCCCAGGTCCACCAGGACCAGCGCCAGATTGTTGTACAGTCCCCCGAGCCTGCCGTCCTCCGGCGGAAGCTCTCGCACATAGACGGCCCGCGCCCGCTCGTAGTAGGGCAGCGCCGCCTGGGGATCATTGAAGTTCTTGTAGACTGTACCGATGTTGAGCCAAGTGGTGGCAGCCGTTACGGTGTCGTCCAGACCGGCCCGTCCAATCAAATCTTCCGCCGCCCGGACAGCCTCCAGGGCCTTGGTCTGCTTGCCCATCTTGCGGAGCAGCCCCATGCGCTCGTTCTCGATGGAGAGCAGACCCCGCCAGTCGCGGCTGGTCATCGCCTCCTGCCGCCAGAAGTCCAGGTGGCGCTCAGCGGCGGCATAGTCGTTCCGGTCCAGGTATGCATCCAGCCGGGTGATGCAGCGCCGCAAATCCACCGGCGTGCTTTCCCCCTCCGTCGGCTTGCAGAAAATGCAAGTCGGCTCCAAGTAATCTTCAGGTCGCAAGTTTTTCATACAAATATACCTGCCCGTTTATGTAGATTTGTCTGTTATTATACATAATTCCGCCAAGCTTGGCAAGGGGAAATCCATGATTTTTCACAGATGTTCGCTTTCTGCTGAAAAACGATGGACAACGACAGGCAAATATGGTAAAATGAAAGAATAAACAGCAAAGGAGAATAATCATGAAGCACCACATTCTTGTGAAATTCACTGCCGGGACGGATGTCGCCGCCCTGTTGGAGCCGGTGCGGGCGATTTTCGCGGAGACCCTCCGCATCCCCGGCATCCACGGGCTGGAGCTGAAGCCCTCCTGCTCGGACCGGCCCAACCGCTACGATCTGATGATCGTCCTGGACATGGACCCGGAAGCTCTGCCCGCCTACGATGTCTCGGAGCCCCACCAGCGCTGGAAAAGCGAATATGGCCCCATCACCGAGAAAAAGGCGATCTTCGACTGCATGTAAGCGAGGCAAGCAAAATTTTCTTGATTTCCCCTTCTAAGAATGCTAAAATAAACCTGTATTATTATGATGAAAGCGAGGTACTGTGTATATGCAATACACGAAAGAAGTTGACGAGATGGTTTGCGTCGCCAAGGGCCCAGACCACGGCCCCGCTCCTATTCCCGAGGAGGGCAGATGGATCCAGGCCAAGGAGATCAAGGACATCTCCGGCTACACCCACGGCGTTGGCCGCTGTGCGCCCCAGCAGGGTGCCTGCAAGCTGAGCCTGAATGTGAAGGACGGCATCATCCAGGAGGCCCTGGTGGAGGTCATCGGCTGCTCCGGCATGACGCACTCCGCCGCTATGGCCAGCGAGATTTTGCCCGGCAAGACCATCTTAGAGGCGCTGAACACCGACCTGGTTTGCGACGCCATCAACACCGCCATGCGTGAGCTGTTTTTGCAGATCGTCTATGGCCGCACCCAGTCCGCCTTCTCCGAAGACGGCTTGCGCATCGGCGCGGGCCTGGAGGACCTGGGCAAGGGCTTGCGCTCCATGACCGGCACCACCTATGGCACGGTCGCCAAAGGCGCTCGCTATCTGGAGCTCACCGAGGGCTATATCGTCAAGCAGGCACTGGACAAGGATAACCAAATCTGTGGCTATCAGTTCCTGAACCTGGGCAAGATGATGGACGCCATCAAAAACGGTATGAGCCCCAACGAGGCCTACGAGAAGAATCTGGGAACCTACGGCCGCTTCAAGGCCGAGGACGGCGCGGTCAAGTGGATCGACCCGCGCAAGGAATAATGGGAGGTGC
>JAFOKO010000102.1 GCA_017419715.1 Oscillospiraceae bacterium
CAGTTAGCACCTTGGTGGTCTCCTGGAAGGAGGCGGCGGAGAGGAAGGACTCGGTGGCCAGGGAGGCCTTGGTAATACCCATGAGCATCAAGGTAGCAGTGGCGGGCTGCTTCAGCTCCAAGCCGGTTTCTCCGGCGTCGATTCGAGCCTGGATCGCCTCGTTCTCCCGGGCGATTTTCTCGTTGGCTTCCTCGAATTCCACCACATCCACCTGGGTCTCGGAGAGCAGATCGGTGTCGCCGGGTTCGTCCACCTTGACCTTTCGCATCATTTGACGGATGATGACCTCAATGTGCTTTTCGTTGATGTCAACGCCCTGCTGCCGGTAGACGGCCAGGACCTCCTGGGTAAGGTAATCCTGTACCTTTTCTTCGCCGCGAATGCGGAGCACATCGTGGGGGCTCAGCGGGCCGTCGGTGATCCGGTCGCCCTTCTTGACTTCCTTGCCGTTTTCCAAGCGAAGGCCGACGGAGTAGGGAACCTGGTATTCCTTAACTTCGCCGTCCTCGGAGGTGACGGTGATGGAACGCAAGGCAGTGCGATGGCTGTCATCCACGGCAGCAATGCCGGTGGTTTCGGAGATGATTGCCATCTTCTTGGGTTTCCGGGCCTCGAACAACTCTTCAACACGGGGAAGACCCTGGGTGATATCGTCGCCGGCAACGCCGCCGGTGTGGAAGGTTCGCATGGTCAACTGGGTACCGGGTTCGCCGATGGACTGAGCGGCGATGATGCCGACGGCCTCACCGGGATCGACCAGCTTGGAAGAGGCCAGGTTCATGCCGTAGCAGCGGGCGCATACGCCGGACTTGGCGCGGCAGCCCAGCACGGAGCGAACATAGACCTTTTCGATGCCATGGGCCAGGAACTTCTTGGCGTCTTCTTCATGAAGCATGACATTTTTGCTGTGCAGGACTTCGCCGGTAACGGGGTCGGTGATGTCGAAGACGGGGAAGCGGCCGTGGATGCGCTCGCCGAAGGTGGAGATGGTCTGGCCCTTCTCCACGATCTGGGACTTCCAGGAGCCCTTGGTGGTGCCACAGTCGTCCTCCCGGATGATGACCTCCTGAGAGACATCAACGAGACGACGGGTCAAATAACCGGAGTCGGCGGTACGAAGTGCGGTATCGGTCAAGCCCTTACGAGCGCCTCTGGAGGAGATGAAGTATTCCAGAACGCTCAGACCTTCACGGAAGTTGGCCTTGATGGGGATCTCAATGGTGCGGCCGGAGGTATCGGCCATCAGACCACGCATACCGGCCAGCTGGCGGATCTGGTTCATGGAGCCACGGGCACCGGAATCCGCCATCATGAAGATGGGGTTGAAGGTGTCCAGATTGCTCTGCAGGGCGTCGGTGACCTTCTTGATGGTCTCCTCCCATTCCTTGACGGTAAGACGGTAGCGCTCGTCGTTGGTGATAAAGCCGCGCTTGTACTGGCGGTCGATCTTGACCACGGCCTGTTCGGCCTCGTGGACCAACTGGTACTTCCGCTCGGGGATGGCCATATCCGCAATGGAAACGGTGATGGAGCCCTTGGTGGAGTATTTGTAGCCCAGAGCCTTGACCTTGTCCAACATCTCGGTGGAGATGGTGAAGCCGTGGACCCGGATGCAGCGGTCAATGATCTTGCCCAGCAGCTTCTTGCCGACCTTCTCCTGGATCTCCAGGCTCAACAGGTCTCCGCTTGTGCGGTCGAAGAAGCCCAGATCCTGGGGAATGGGCTCGTTGAAGATCAGACGGCCTACCGTGGCGTCGATCATGCCGCGGTGCATCGTTCCGTTGATCTCGCGCTCCATGTAGACGCGAATGGGCTCGTGCATGTCCAGGCCGTGCTCGGCGTAGGCCATCATGGCCTCGTTGACGCCGGTAAAGCTGGGCAGGATCTCACGGGGACGCTCGCCCTTTTCAAAGGCCTCCTTGGCCAGACAGGCCAGGGTGCGGATATAGAGGTGATCCTCGTCGGCGATTGCCTTCGCATCGTCCCAGCTGTTATAGATGAAAACAGTGTGTGTGGGCTCCACCGTTCCGGCGTCTACGGCCGCGGCGGCTTCTTCCAGGGTTTCAAAGGCGTCGTTGGCCTCGTCGGGCCGATCCTCTTCGTTGTGGATGCCGTTGCCGGTGGTCTTGATGAAGTGGTGGAAGCCTTCCACCTCGGGATCATCCCAGCTGTTGCGGACAAAGACGGGATCGTCCATGGTCAGCTTGCCGCTGGAGATATACTGCATGGCGGCGTGGAGGCTGGGGTAGTGGTTGATCTGGTAGCGCTTGTAGGTAAGATAGTAGGTGCCGAGGATCATATCCTGGGTGGGCACGGTGACGGGCTTGCCGTCCTGAGGCCGGAGCAGGTTGTTGGCAGAGAGCATCAGCATTCTGGCCTCAGCCTGGGCCTCGGCGGAGAGGGGAACATGGACAGCCATCTGGTCGCCGTCGAAGTCGGCGTTGAAGGCCGTACAGCACAGGGGGTGCAGCTTGATGGCGCGGCCTTCCACCAGCACGGGCTCAAAGGCCTGGATACCCAGGCGGTGCAGGGTGGGGGCGCGGTTGAGCATGACGGGACGGTCCTTAATGATGACTTCCAGCGCATCCCAGACCTCGGTGGCGCCCTTGTCGATCATCTTCTTGGCGGACTTGATGTTGGAGGCCAGCTTGTCTTCCACCAGCTTCTTCATGACGAAGGGGCGGAAAAGCTCAATGGCCATTTCCTTGGGCAGACCGCACTGATAGAGCTTCAGCTCAGGGCCGACCACGATAACGGAACGACCGGAGTAGTCCACGCGCTTGCCCAGCAGGTTTTGACGGAAACGGCCCTGCTTGCCCTTGAGCATGTCGGACAGAGACTTGAGCGCACGGTTGTTGGCGCCGGTGACGGCGCGGCCACGGCGACCGTTGTCGATCAGGGCGTCTACGGCTTCCTGCAGCATGCGCTTTTCGTTGCGCACGATGATGTCGGGTGCGTCCATGGAAACCAGCTTTTTCAGACGGTTGTTACGGTTGATGACGCGGCGGTACAGATCGTTCAGATCGGAGGTGGCGAAGCGGCCGCCGTCCAGCTGGACCATGGGGCGAAGCTCGGGCGGGATCACGGGCAGCACATCCATGACCATCCAGGCGGGGTCGTTGCCGGACAGCCGGAAGGAGTCTACGACCTCGAGCCGCTTGATGATGCGCAATTTCTTCTGGCCGGAAGCGGTTTTCAACTCAGAGCGCAAGCTCTCGGAGAGCTGCTCCAGGTTGATCTTCTTCAGCATGGCCTGAATGGCTTCCGCGCCCATGCGGGCGTCGAAATCGTCCTCATACTTTTCCCGAAGATCCCGGTATTCCTTCTCGGAGAGGATCTGATTGGCGATCAGCGGCGCGTCGCCGGGATCGACCACAATATAGTTGGCGAAATAAAGGACCTTTTCCAGAATGCGGGGGCTGATATCCAGCAGCAGGCCCATGCGAGAGGGAATTCCCTTGAAGTACCAGATGTGGGAGCAGGGCGCGGCCAGCTCGATGTGGCCCATGCGTTCGCGGCGGACCTTGGCCTTGGTAACTTCAACGCCGCAGCGGTCACAGACTTTGCCCTTGTAGCGAATTTTCTTATACTTGCCGCAGTGGCACTCCCAGTCTTTGGTGGGCCCGAAAATCTTCTCGCAGAACAGGCCTTCCCGTTCGGGTTTCAGGGTGCGGTAATTGATGGTTTCGGGCTTGAGCACCTCGCCATAGGACCACTCGCGGATCATTTCAGGGGAGGCAATACCGATTTTGATGGAATCAAAGGTAGCGTTAGGCATCGTGCAGTTCCTCCTTCCTTATTCGTAGTCGTCGGTAGCGGCGTCGACAGCGGCTTCCGCCTCCGCGACGACCTCCTGGAGGACTGAGGTGAAGGTGTCTTCATCCTGTTCCTCGTCGTAATTATAGCCGGAATCCAACACCTCTTCGGCGTCGGTGACAAACTCTTCCTCGTGGCTGAAGTCGTCGCCCTCAGCGGTGTAGACCACATCGTCTTCGTCCTCGTCCTTGAGCTCGATCACATCGCCCTGCTCATCCAGAACCTTGATGTCCAGACACAGGGACTGCAGTTCCTTGACCAGGACCTTGAAGGACTCGGGCACGCCCGGAGTGGGCACATTGTGGCCCTTGACAATGGCTTCATAGGTCTTCACACGGCCGGTCACATCGTCGGACTTGACCGTCAAAATCTCCTGCAGGGTGTAGGCAGCGCCGTAGGCCTCCAGGGCCCAGACTTCCATTTCGCCGAAGCGCTGACCGCCGAACTGGGCCTTGCCGCCCAGAGGCTGCTGGGTGACCAGAGAGTACGGGCCGGTGGAACGGGCGTGGATCTTATCGTCAACGAGGTGGTGCAGCTTGAGGAAGTAGACGTAGCCAACGGTGACCTTGTTGTCAAAGCGCTCGCCGGTGCGGCCGTCATACAGCCAGCTCTTGCCCTCGGGGTTCAGGCCGGCCTGGGCCAGGGCCTCGGCGATATCCTTGTCGGTAGCGCCGTCGAAGATGGGGGTGGCCACCTTCCAGCCCAGTGTCTTGGCAGCGTAGCCCAGATGAACCTCCAGCACC